>JAAYSV010000034.1 GCA_012518215.1 Bacillota bacterium | reverse complement strand
TATGTCGCTGACGCCAACATATCCGTACGGGGAAAAGACAGAAGCCTAGGAACCAGTTTATAGCGATGGTAGGCTGTGTACGAGGAGGGGATTCTTCGGTCGCGGCAAATAACACCGCTCCCTCAGAATGACAGTATAATATAAAAGGCGACCTCCCCACCCTGTCATTCCGAGCAAGCGGTCTTTAACAAGAACACTGACATAAAGCCATAGTGAAAAATGATGTGGAAATGATAACACCGGAATGAAAGAATAGCGCCGCGAGGAATCTCGGGTAAAAGCAAACGCTGTGCTATGCTATGGCAACCATTCACTCCATGTCGCTGACGCCAACATATCCGTACGAGGAAAAGCAGGAACCAGTTTATAGCGAAAGTAAGTGGTGATCGAGAAGGGGATTCTTCGGTCGCGGCAAATAACGCCACTCCCTCGGAATTACAGGTAGTGCGTTTTAAAAATAAAGGGCTATTTCGCGGTTCAGCCCAAAATCGACAATTTCAGTGGACTGCCACTGCCCTATATAATATAATTCTAATGTGACAAAGGGGTGGGATAAGATGGGCAGACGCATCTTGATTGTTGCTGTTGTTTTTATATTGATTCTCCTTGCCGGTTCGGCTCTGGCCTGGTATGGCTTGAAATATATGCTGCAACCGGTCAATCCCACGGCCGCTGAAGACGATCTCGTAACCGTAACCATCCCCATGGGGTCAGGAACGAAACGTATTGCCGAAATACTGGCCCGGGAAGGCTTGATTCACAACACACTCATCTTCCGTGCTTATTCACGTTGGTCCGGATCGGATCAAAATTTTGTGGCCGGCCAGTATCAGCTCAGTCCGGCAATGAGTACAAAAGATCTGCTCTCGATCATGACCGAAGGCAAGGTTTACCGGGAAACAAGCTGGATCACCATCCCCGAGGGATTCAACGTGGAACAGATTGCCGCGCGTCTCCATGCACAGGGTAAAGTTGACCGGGAATATTTTCTGGCCCTCTGCCGTAAACCGCCAGACAATTTCTTCGCAACGTTCCCTTTCCTGAAAGAAGTGGAAGGAAAACCGGTGGATTACCTTCTGGAAGGGTATCTCTTCCCCGACACCTACGAGTTTGGCAGCGATATCAGCGAGGAGGAGATCCTGGCGATGATGCTCGGGAGAATGGAAAAAGTTTATCAATCTGCCCTGGAGGAGATGGATGATAAGCCGGAAATGCGGATGCACGAGATCCTGACGCTGGCCTCACTGGTTGAAACAGAAGCGGTGGTCGCCCACGAGCGCGAACTTATCGCCGGCATCCTTGCCGGCAGGCTGGAAAAAGGCATGTTGCTGGGCTGCTGTTCCACCGTTCATTATATTCTGGGCGAAAAAAAGAACCCGCTCCTGTGGGAAGACACGAAAATCGATTCGCCTTACAACACCTATATACACGAAGGACTGCCCCCCGGCCCCATCGCCTCACCGGGAGAAAGTTCGATCAAGGCAGCAATGCGCCCGCAGGAAACCGATTATCTCTATTTTGTCTCCAGGGAAGACGGTTCCGGCGAACATTTTTTCAGCCGCACCAACGCCGAGCACGAAGCATTCAAGGTGATCAGCAAAAAGAATGCAAGCCAGAATCAGTAAGCCAAGCAGACCGCACCGCCCCGCTACCGGCAACCATGGAACAGACTGCCCCGGGGGCAATTCATCCTGTTAAAATTCTTCCAGTTCAAAATGGTCAAAATGTGAAGCACATCTTTCAATCTCTTCCGGGGTCATCCAGCGATCATATTGATAGGAACTCTGCCGATCAAGATTCTCCGCCTTGGGCAACCAGAGAGGATTGTAGGGAAGCAGAGCCGTGCGCTTCACCCCCATTTTGTTCAGAAAGGAAGCGATTCCGGCCAGGTTTTCATCCGTGTCGGTAACTCCCGGAATGAGAGGTATCCGGGGCAGAAACGGCACCTTTCCGCCCCGGATCAGCGCCTCGAAATTTTCAAGGATGCGGTCGTTGGTCCGTCCGGTATAACGACGGTGGGCATCGGGTTCGATCAACTTGATATCGTAATAGATCAGATCCAGGTAAGGCAGTATATATCGTTCAAAAACCGGTCGGTAATAGTAGCCGCAGGTCTCGAGGTTGACATGGATACGGTTAAATTTCAGCGCCTGCAAAAAGGGCTTAAGGTAACGTGGATGCATGGTCGGTTCCCCCCCGGAAAGAGTCACCCCGCCCCCCGAGTTCTCGTAAAAAATTGAATCCTCCGCGACAATCTCCGCCAATTCCGCGACGGGATAATGGCGCCCCACCAGGCGCATCCCCTTGCCGGGGCAGACGGTGGTGCAGGTGCCACAGCGTGTGCATCGTTGACGGTCCACCGGTTGGGGGCGGCGTTTCAGATCGATCGCCCCCTCGGGGCAGGCTTCTTCACAGGCTCCGCAGAGAAGACAGTCCCCGGGCGAGTAAGCTATCTCGGGATAAATTTTTATTGATTCGGGGTTCTGGCACCATACACAGGACAGGGGGCATCCCTTGAAAAATATGGTCGTGCGGATGCCGGGCCCGTCATCCAGTGCATTGCGCTTGATCTCGACAACCAGCGGAAGTTCGTATTCCAGCGCGATCATCTACACCCACCACCTTTGCCATACAGTATATTTTTCAGCTTCCCGTTGCCATGCTGAATTCGGTACGCTCGATGATCTCCTGCTGCATATCCGCATTCAACTCGACAAAATAAGCATTGTAGCCCGAGATGCGCACCAGCAACCAGCGGTAATCTTCCGGTTTTTCCACGGCTTCCCTGAGCATCTCCGTGGTAACGATATTGAACTGCATCTGCATCCCGCCCAGTTCAAAGTAACTTTTTGCATAGGCGGTAACCCGCTCCACGAATTCCTCGTGGCTATCCTGCGCTCCCGGTGCCACCTTGACATTGAAAGCGATATTGTTCGGCATTTTGAGCGGGTCCAGGCCGGCAACGGTATGGATATTGGAAAGCAACCGGTCGGTAACGCCGGGTGAAGGGGTTATCCCCGGAGTAAAGGGTTTGCCTTTCAGGCGACCGCTGGGCAGTGCACCCGAAAGTGTCCCGAAAGCTACGTGGTTCGACATGCTCCAGAATCCACTGGTATAGACTCCGCCCCGGTAATTGTGGTGAGACTGGTAGCAGTCATAGATAAAATCTATCAATTCCCCGGCCAGCTCCCGCGGCTCCCTGGCATCGCTGCCAAACTTGGGAACACGGCTGATAATCCGCGCATGCAGGGTTTCATACCCGCGGAAGTCAGCCTCCAGTGCCCGAAGCAACGTCTTCCAATCGACTATCCCCTGCCTGTAAATCAGCTCGTTGATCGCCATGAGACTGTCGATAACATCGGTGATGGAAACCAGCGCCGCCCCCGAGGTATTGTAGCGGGCACCCCCATCAATGACATCCTTCCCCTTCTCCATGGGCCCATCAAAAAATGAGGAAAGCAACGGAGTCGGGTGCAGCTCCTGGTGAGTGAGCCCCAGGTAATCGTTGTAGGCGATGGATTGATCGATCAGGTAACGCAATTGCTCCTTGTAGGCATTTTTGAAATCATCAAAAGTGGGAAAATTCCCTTCCTGCGCCGGATTGCCGGTGCGCGGGCCGACCTGCTCCGCAACGAGGGGATGGACGCCATCGTGCATGGCCATCTCCAGTGCCGCCACGGTATTCAGGAGCATGCAGTTGGTATGGCCCATGTGTCGGCCGACACTGGTCGGTTCCACGCAGCCGGTGGAACCCCAATCGCGGGCATCCTCGATGGCAAAACCCTGGTTGACCAGAGCGGGGATGACTGCCGCATCGTTGTGCAACGAAGGGGTAGCCGCGGTTATCGTATTTACCTCGATCAACCTCTTCAAATAATCATCATCGTTGACACCGGGATAATAGCGAGCATTCACATTCGGTTCGCGCAGAGCCATCATTTCAGTAACTTTCAAGAAAATATAGGTCATGTCACAGATTGCACTGCCACCATCACGGTCCACCCCGCCCAGGGTCAGCGCCTGGTCGGAAGAACTTCCTCCGAAAAGGCGGTTGCCGAGATCGGGAACGGTGGGCAGGTGATCGGAGCATTTCAGGAAAAAACAGCCCACCAGCTCGATCGCCCTTCTGATCAGTTCCTCCTTCTCCTCGGGAGTTTTCGCCCCGGCGGCATCACGCAGGAAGTAAGGCTGAAGAACCTGATCCAGCCTGCCCAGCGAAAGCCCGGCATTCATGTTTTCCATGTGCAGAGAAACCCAGCAGAGCCAGATGGCATTGATCGCCTCATGCAAGTTGCGAGCCGGATGTGCAGGAACGCGTTCACAGACCTCTGCCATCGCCTCCAACTCCGCACGCCGGCGGCGGCCCTCATCATCATCGCCGGTCCCGGCAGCAAGCTCCCGCGCCCTTGCGGCAAGATTGTTGGCATAGGCCAGAACTCCTTCCTGGGCAACCTGCAATGCCCGGTAAAAGTTGCGTTCCCTCTCGTCCCCTGCCGCCGCTTCTTTCTCCCCGGCTTCGCGAATTATATCTAGCAACCCCCTCTCGAGGATCATGGCGAAATCGGGAATGGTATGCGAAACGGCATGTGCCTTCCAGCAGAAATACAGCACCCAGCGGCCTTCAAGTTGCTGACAGCGTGGGTTGCCATATTTGCTGCGTGTATACTCCATTACATTTCGGCGGCTCCAGAAAGGAAAGACTTCGAAGTTGAGAATATCGATATCCTCCGCGGTGATGTGGTAAGGATTCATCTTCCGCTCGTCGACCGTGAGCAATTCCGGCCAGAGTGCCAGCGCCCCGAATTCGGGAAAAAGAAGCACCCCGACATCCCTGGTCGTGGTCGTGCCCGCGATCAGGTCATCATCCCTGATGATCGGATCGCGCCTGGCCAGGATATGCGCCACCGCCTCGGCCTGCCGCAACACGGGGTCACGCGGTTTCCCATCGGGGCCTTCTTCAAACCCGTGTTGCATGTAGTATTCCGTCAGAAGCCGCGGCCTCTCGGCGCAGACCCCCGCCTGGATGGTATAAAGTTTTTCCCGGGCAGCCTGCAGGCGTGGAAAATTATTCAGGCTGTAAGCACTCAGATAAGGTTCATCCAGCACCTCCACCCGGTCATGTGGAACAGACTTCAGGACTGCCCTGTGGGCAAGTGGGTGCGAAGCCCGCGCCGCAGAAGTATGGCCGACATCTTCCCTTTTCTCCTCTATCCCGCGGGAAAGTTTCTTCCTCTTTTTGCGCCCCGAAGCCAGCTCCTGGGAAAGGTGGCCAAATTTGGCCAGATACATCAGGTTCCCCTCGATGAAAAGATCATTATCCAGCATCATTGCAATAGAATCGGACGGTTCCCGCAGTGAAAACACACCCCGCATCCCCTCGGCAGTTCGGAAATTGAAGATCAGATCCGGCTTGTCGATACTGCCGTGCCCCACTTTCATCCGCCCGTTATCAAATATGGCGTGGAGTTCCACGGTCCCATCCACATTACGGAAGACAAAGCGGGCATTGAAAAGAAAACCTTTCTCTTCATCAAGAATATTGCGACGAAAAGATGAACTGAAACGAAACATCAGTGACATGAGTCTCAATACATTGATCACCTGAAATCTGGTCATGAAGTCACCATTCTTGTTCTTCTCCTCCACAGTTCCGACGGGTGTCATCATCAATCCCCTCCCCATTTTTTATCGGGAAGCCGGTCCAAACATACTGCCGCAAGTGACCGAACGGGCGGCGAAATTACCCGCTTCCCCCTGGATTCAACCCTTGAAACCCGCCCCCGGCGGGGCAGCACCGCTTATCATTTCCTCCCTTTCCCGAACCATCTCCTGCAAAAAATGATCGATGGCGGAGAAATAAAGAGTATTCAAATCCGCATCAAGTTCGGCCCATATACCCGAGCGGCACAACGAGATAATACCGTGGCAGAGGCCGAGCAGGGCGAAAGCCTTCTCGGTTGCAGCAGCGGTTGTTTCCTCGCTAGCGGGGGATCCCCGGTAAAAATCGTTCATCGCATCGACAAGCAGTTCGATATTTTTCAAGGCGATGGCCTTCTCCGCAAAAGCCGCTTCCTCGACTGTGGTACCCGTATAATCAAGATATTTGGGAACATGCAAAGAGAACATGATGTCGTAATAGTAAGGATGATCAAAACTGAAACGGTAAAACGTGGAAGCATAACTGCGTATCAACTGCAGAGGATCGTCGATACGGGGTTGATCCAGAAACATGCCATGCAGGATGGTGAACCCCTCGGTAAGGATATCCAGATAAAGAGCATCCTTGCTGCGGTAATAATTGTAAATCGTTGCCGGCGAACAACCCGCGCGGCGCGCAATCTTGCGGATGGACACCGCCTCGTAACCATGCTTGTTGAACAATTCAAGAGTGGCCTGGAAGATTTTCTGTTTGACCTGTTCTTTCTGCCATGCCGGCCGTTTCGGTCTGGCCATCCCCCGTTCACCCCCGGCCCCAAAATGCCTTCTCCTTCTTATTATATTAACAGCGTTCAATTAATGTGTCAACGGGGAATCTGTATCCGGTAAAACTTTTATATTTTCTGGCCCGGGTGCTGCCATTCAGGTAATGTACTTTTTGATACAACAACGTTGGCGGCTATTTCGTTGTCATTCCGAGCAAGCGTTTTTTCATAAATTCACAAGTATTAACCTTTCACTCCATGTCGCTTACGGCAACATATCTGTACGGGGAAAAGACAGAAGCCTAGGAACCAGTTTATGGCGATGGTAAGATGTGTACGAGGAGGGGATTCTTCGGTCGCGGCAAATAACGCCGCTCCCTCAGAATGACAGGTTGTACCTTTTTTTTCTCTGGCAGTAGGGTAAGGGGTACATGAGGAGGGGGTTCCTCGGTCGCCTGCGGCGACCTCCCCCCCTGTCATTCCGAGCAAGCGGCCTTTAACAAGAACGCTAACATAAAGCAACAGAGAAAAATGACGTGGAAATGACAACACCGGAGTGAAGGAATAGCGCCGCGAGGAATCTCGGGTAAAAACAAGCGCTGTGCTATGCTATGGCAACCATTCACTCCATGTCGCTGACGCCAACATATCCGTACGGGGAAAAGACATAAGCCTAGGAACCAGTTTATAGCGATGGTAGGCTGTGTACGAGGAGGGGATTCTTCAGGAACTGAAGCTCTCTTTTGTGGGTATGCGAAAAGATAAAACCCAGGAAATAGCTTCCC
>JAAYSV010000033.1 GCA_012518215.1 Bacillota bacterium | reverse complement strand
TTGAATTATATCCATCAGAGGAACCTCTCCCTTCGGGGAATATTTGGTAAAGCTGATACTACGAGGTTCCTCTTCCGCTTTTTATAAAAGATTTCCTCCAAAGTCCTAAAGTAAATTTACACCAACCAAAAAAACTAAAACAATCCTTTCAACTTAGGACTTCATTACAACCTTCTTGAAATAAAAACACTTTAAAACCTCCTGATACGATTATCAAAATGAAAGCCAAAAAAGATATTAAAATATGCATCTATGCACCAATCGCCTGCTCCAATACAGGGTTAATTTCTTCTGGGCTGAGCCCCATGGGCACTGCGGTGAGGACAAGATCAACCCGGCGTGTACCGGCTCGGACTGTGGCTTTGTGATAGGGGCGTTGCCGCTGAAGCAGTGAATGCCAAGTGCGCTCCTGACAAGGATAAGCAAGACAACAAACCACCCTTTTGCTTGCAGAAATAGTCGAGTATGCCAGTACCTGCAACAGATCATTGCGGTGGCGTTCTTGCAGTTCTTTTTCTAGGTTAAACCATCCTTCACGGCTAAGTTCTTCCCAATGATTTTTATACTTGGCATCAAAGATAATCGTCTCCTGCTCACGTTCCATGATAATATCCGGCAACAGGTAACGCTGCGAACCTAGGTATGGTGGGTTCCACCCAAGAGGTGCAATAGTTTCCCGCTGACGACCAGTTTTAATTATTCCGCCCCTATAACCGGCTAGCTGTCTCACCACCGTTTCGACCCAAGCTTCGAAAAACTTGTCCATGGGAAGTATCCAGGGCAAACCCTGCAAATCCCCCAGACCAGCAAGGCCCCTCTCATCAATAGTCCACTGCATGGCTTGGATACCATCGCGAAACACCGTGGTGTCAAAGCTACCTCTAAGCCATTGATTAATAGTTTTATTACTTGGCGGAAAAGCCGGAACATCGCGCACTTTTTCCAATAGTTCATAGCATAAACTTAAAAGCTGCAAAACTACTACCCCGGCCACCCGTTGGCTTTGTAGACTTGAAAGCTGCTTACGTAAGGTAAAGTGAATAGCCGATTTAAGATTCCTATCATCTCTAAGGTCCGGGAACCTACAAGGCACTTTATGAAAAGCTGCCTGAGGCAGTTTGACAGCAGCATATTCTGCCCATTTCACCTGCCCGCGGGGTGCATTTAAATCAGCCTCGGAATATTCAAAACGCCGCTCTAACCGGTCTAAAAGTTTCTGAAGTCGCAACAGGATTGTCGATGAGAGCACCCATGGGGGAATTTTTCGATCCGAATGGGGCAACAACGGTAACGGCAAAGGTTCCGGTAAGATCTTCCAACCCATATTCCCCAACATAGGCCCGATGCCCCGCCAACCAAATCGGGGTTTGATCACCAAACCATAATCAGGGGAACCGCTGGTCGGAGATAATAACGGTAAGGCTCCGACAAGCCCACCTGTTTTCATTTGAATACTAACCGATGAACCATCATAATTTACATCACCTTCAACTGCGAAATCTCGCATTATGCCCCGGTTCTGCCTAAGGAACTGTTTGGCTAAGCGGGCTGACTGGCCCTGTAAATCCCGGGATTTTGTCCCTTTAATAAGAAAATCTGCGGGTAATTTTAATATAGAATGATCTTCTGTTTCAAAACATGCTGTTTCCCGAAATGCTTGAATTATGTTCATAGAGAAATACTCTCCACCCATTGTAGGTATGCTTCTATTGAGTCAGCAAAGGAGGCTACATAACCTTGATTCAAATATTCTTCTAATAACGGAACCAGATTAACGCGTAACGAAATAAGTGCCTGTCGAGGTTCCTTTTCAAGGAAATAGGAATGGCCGGGTAATAAATCCAAAGTGTCTTTGCCCGCATATTCAACGAAGATATGAAGCAATTCCTGGAAGGCACGTTGCATCAGCTCACAACCATGTTCCTTAACCACCGCTATCTGCGGCCATAATTTTAGAAAAGCAAACCGTCGACGTACAGCAATATCAACAATGGCAATACTTCGGTCGGAACTGTTCATTGTGCCCAAAATATGTAGATTAGAAGGAAGGGTAAATCGTGAATGCAATGGCGAACCAAAGTCATAGGGCAACTCTAGGGTACGGCCGCTCACTGTTGGTTCCAAGAGAAATATAGCTTCACCCAACACCTTAGCCAGATCAGCGCGATTAATTTCATCAATAAACAACAAATAAGGCTTGTCCTTCGCTTCAGCGGCTTTCAAGGCAGCTTCCATTAGAAATCCAGCTTTAGGGGCAAATTCCAAACCTAGTCCGCCTTCAGTATGTATGGGAGCCAATCCCCCCACAAAGTTTTCATAAGTTGTGTTAGGGTGAAACTGAATTGTGAAGCCATTGTTTTGGTATTTGTTCTTCAACAGCTCCAAAGACATACGGGTTTTCCCGGTTCCCGGGGGCCCTTGTAAAACTACATATTTTCGTTGTTCCAGCAATGACGCCACCTCTTCCATGCTGCAATCAGGTAGCATATGGGAATAATATTCAGCTTGAATCCTCCTAGCATCAGCTTCGGCGCCTTTTAAAGGTTGGTACCCCCTTTCTGAAAACATCAGATCAAGAAAAGCCTTAAGGCATTCTTCTGTACCCTCCCGATCCTGCCCGGGTGCATAAAGGCCGTAAATTACTTTACCATACCGTTCAAAAACAGACCGGTATTCTGCAAATAAGCTTTTAATATTCCCGGGCATATCTAAATCAATACGGGCCGGATCTTGCTTTGCCCAGGAGACCATCTCCCCCTGACCATACTGCTTGTTGAGCCAGTTGCATATAGCAGCAACTTTACGTCCATGCCCGGGACGGCCTAAAATTTCTTCATCAGGACTTAAACCCTGGGTGCCGATTACCATGGCTAATAAAGCTGGCCTTTCTTCCATGGGAAAAATAACAAAGCTCATACCACCATACGCACCGGAATCTGGGTTAGTAGGATGAATTAAAGCAGCAAAAGGAACTCCGCCTTTAGAGAATCCAGGGGCTCTTAGCGTGACAGACTGTTCCGCCCTCCCAGGATATCTACCGCTTTTGGCACCATACAGTTCGTTAAAACCTTCCTGACAGCGCTTTGTCCAGTCGTTTAATTCCCCGGAATAGATCAAATCGAGTAATTTTTCCATATACAACTCCCCTTTTTAGGAACGAATCAACTTATCCTATGTAATGTAAATATTAAGAATCAGTGGCAAATCGATTATGCTCAGACATGGGTAACTGTGTTTTAAATATTTCAACATTTTTTGGCATTTTTCCTTCTAAAAATGGCATTTGATTGTCTTTGTGTAAATGGATCATCATGATGGGGAAAACAATCGGCACGGGTGGTTTTATTCTTTCGGCATCAGTTGCTCCACGAGGTTCAGTATCGCAAAATGCCCCCCGGTCAGCGCCGCCAGTTGCGATTCGCGGCCAAAGATCCGGTCACGGATTTCAACGGCGGACATGGAAGCGGCAGCCAGCCGGACTATCTCCTCGCGCAGGTCATGAAGGTAGTCCAGAAAATCCCGGATGGCCTTCTTTCCGTCGGGAAAAACTCGACCGATGGCGGTAAAAAGGGTTATCGTTTCCGGTTCCAGGGCCAGCACCTTCTCCAATGAGATGATGATCGCCTCGATGTCCTCATCGGCACGAAGGGCCTTGTACTGCTCCGAAACAAAGAGGTCTCCGCTGAACAACCATCCTTTTTCCGCCTCAAAAAGGGAGATGTGATCGGAAGAATGGCCCGGTGTTTCCAGCACCAAAAATTCATGGTGGGTGGTGATTATTCGCTCGGGCACCGCTTGCACGGTTGATGGCTCCGGGTACCCCCAGGCCATTTCCTGGTATTCACGCAGGGGCAAGCGCTTGCTGATCAGCGGCAGCGCTGACGGGTGAGCATGGATTTCCAGATCGTGTTCCCTGAGGATGTTGGCATTGGCACCGATGTGGTCCTCGTGATGATGTGTGTTTACCACCCGATCCATTTCCTGTTCCTTGAGATAGGCAATCAGTTCCGATGCGGTATATGCACAACCGGTGTCGATGAGCAAGCCATCTACCAGGTAGGCGGCGGTCCAGTAGATTACAGTCCCACCCATTTCACGTCCCATCATGATCTGTGTTACTTCATCGTATTGGTTGGTTTTCAACATTGTATCGGCCTCCTTCTTTCTAACAAGAGTATATTGCATATCGATGGCGCTGACCATTTCCAGTCTTTTAAGGTTGCAGATGGTTGATGATGGAGGCAGGTATGTAGTTATTGCGGAAATTGATTTGCATTAAAGAAGTAAGTGGTTAAGATTCCGTCGCGGCAAAAAACGCCGCTGGCTCAGAATGACAGGTTGTACATCTTTCTTCTCTGATAATAAGGTATAGGGGATCGAATGGGGGGATTCTTCGGTCGTGGCAAAAAACGATGCTCGCCCGGAATTACATTACCAGGAAAAACACGGCTCGTTCGGAATTTTCGTGCGTCACCCTCACCACGATAAAAAAATGATATTATTAAAAGGGGCTTTTCATTGCCTTTCAAATCGTGGATAATATACTAATGTATGGACTCTATTGGTATTGTTAAATTGAGACCGTTTCGGAATTTGCGATTGCCCCTATTGCAGAAATGAGTATTGTTCCCAAGAGGACGCATAGCAATGTAGCTATAAAGGCAGGGGTAGCGCCATAATCAAAAAACATGCAAGAAGGAGTGAATTGTAGATGCAAATGGTTTATAGGCGCTGTTGCGGGCTTGATGTTCACAAGAAGGT
>JAAYSV010000032.1 GCA_012518215.1 Bacillota bacterium | reverse complement strand
TTGAATTATATCCATCAGAGGAACCTCTCCCTTCGGGGAATATTTGGTAAAGCTGATACTACGAGGTTCCTCTTCCGCTTTTTATAAAAGATTTCCTCCAAAGTCCTAAAGTAAATTTACACCAACTGGAAAGGCCATCGGTGCAATGCTGTAAATTGGATGCCGAACCGATGGCAAAAAGGAAATTTTCCGAACCCCACCTTGATTCTATCATCATTGAAAGAGTGGAATTGCTGTTCCGGGCACGGCGATACCCTGGCACATCGCGGCTGTCTTCAGGGGGTGGTGCAAGTGGGTTTTGCAGTTTTGCCGCTAGGGAATCTTGAAAATTTCTTTCGCTTTCTGATAATCCTCTTTCAAACGGATGGAGTAGCCGAACCTTTTTCCGTCCGTCCTGGTCAGGGAAATGGCCTGTGAAAGGGGCAGGGTTTCAACGTCTTTTATTTCCTTCCATCCCATGAGCCGTCTGGCCCGGCCCTGTTTCAACAATTCTTGCAGCTGAAGAGTGGAAATCATCTCCCGCAACTTGTTGATGATATCCTGGTATGCCATCATCCACTGCCATTTGCCGATATCCGTGTCTGCAACAACTTTATCCACTCCGGGCAGCGGCACGGTCAGTGCCCAGATCGCTTTATTGGTAATCAGCAGGGCATTCTCCGGAATCAGCACCTTTCCTGTCCCCAGGACAGCAACGCTGCGGGTTTTCCCGTACTGCATCACGGCAGGGATGCTATCCACAAGAATCTCGTCCGGTTCCGGCTTCACATTCCCGTCATCGGGTTCATATGGAGCGTTCAAGTCCACAGCGGCGGTTCTTCTCAGAACGATCACATCGAAAACGATGATGCCTGCCGCGACAACGGCCAGAGCCGCCCCTACATACCATGGAATTCCCAAATAAAAGAAAAATATAGCCAGCCCAAACAGAACTGCGGACAGGCCAATAGTTTTGACTAACCGGAAAAAACCACCTGCCACACCAAGCCTCTGCACCGAGGTGGCCAGCCTGTCCGCCTTGACCTTCTCATCCCGGCCGCGTTTCATTTATCGTGGTTCTCCTCATCAGGGATATCGTCGATATTGCCGCCGTTACTTCCTGTTACAGCTTTCAAATTCCTGACTGCAAGCTTGCCCGCTTCCTTCAGCTTCTCCCGGTTGGCTTCGTCGTTCAAATTGCCGATTGCAATGAGAATATAATAGTCGTCTTGCAGGATATGAAGGCCCGGCGTGGCAAAATAGGCCTCATTGCCTATGCCTTCCACCCTGGCCGCATCTTCAAAATTATCCACGATCGCCCGGAAAAGGCTTTCCGGTGTCTGCGTCTGCTCCGGTGGCATCATGGCTTGCTGCGTGAGCCCGATCTGGAAAAAGCGATCTTCCTGTTCATATATGCATTGTTTGAGACCAACCTTTTCTTGCTCGAGGGCCTCGACCGTATTCAGGCTTACCCCGAGGATATTCTCGGCTTCCTCCCTGGAAACAAGTGCCGATGGTTCAATGATACCTACCGTTACCTTGTCTCTGGTACCCGTTTCCGGGGGCATGCCCGACTGATCATCGGCAGGTACGCTGCAGGCGCAAAGTGAAAGCAGCAGCGTGACAACAATCAGCAATAATATTTTCCTCATTTCGAACCCCACTCTCCTTTATCCTTGTTACCGTTGATACAATATTTTTTTACCTGATGTCCACTATCCCGGGACGGTCCCCCTTCCCCACATACTATAATGAATACACCATAATACGCTATATTTATCTACACTTCTCTTTATTCCTTTTGATCGTTACCGTACAATATATTCCATTATAGATGCGATGTAAATTGTTTGGAAGATGGTAATGCAGGATGAAAGCAATCAGTATCACAGGGTGGCCTGGGATTCAAGGGCAAATGAAAATATACCATGTATACGGCTGGATAAAGGAATACCATGAAAAAAAATAAAAAAGTTTTCTTTCTCCGGAAGTGGAAGACCGGGTTCCGAAAATGAATGGCCCGGAAAACCCGTGCGGAAAAACAGAGATTTATACAGGATTTGAAAACTTCGAGTGTCCGGGAGCGGGGAAGAAGTGGCAAGGGTATGGGCAGATACAAGAAAGGGCCACAGGCGAATCGCCCATAGCCCGATTCTGTCAATATTCCCGTCCAGTTGCAGGCACTTGAAGCCGGGCTTCCCGACTTGACGGAATGCCATCCTGCAAAACAAGATTTAAACTTTGGAACCATCCATACCGAATAACGGGAGGCCGGCTACCCGGCCAACGCCTGCCGGATCCATTTCCCGTCGTTTCTAACCCGGATCAATAATTCGTGGCCCTGAGCTGGAAATAGGCCCGGGAGTGGGCACAGGCCGGGCATAACTCCGGTGCTTCCTGGCCACGATGAATGTAGCCGCAGTTGCGGCATTGCCATTCAATTTCCTCTTTCTTCTTGAACAACGTGCCGTTTTCAAGATTTGCCAGAAGTGCCCTGAACCGGCTTTCGTGTTCTTTTTCCACTTCACCTATTTTTCTCAGAACCTCGGCGATTTCGGGGAATCCTTCTTCTTCCGCCTCGGCCGCAAAACGGGGATACATATCCGTCCATTCGTAATTTTCTCCCTGGGCGGCATCTTCAAGATTGGCCGCGGTATCGCCGATAATGCCCAGAAATTTGGCCAATCTCTTGGCATGTTCTTTTTCATTTTCAGCGGTTTCAAGGAAAATTGCCGCTATCTGCTCCATACCCTCTTTTTTGGCAGTGGAAGCATAGTAAGTGTACATATTTCTCGCTTTTGATTCTCCCATGATAGCTTCCATCAGGTTCTTCTCGGTCTTTGTACCTTTCAGACTCATCGTACCATCCTCCTTTGATGTTTTTGTTAACTGACAACACAGTTCCATAACCACTTTCAATCACTGCATATCAAAACAACGGTTGTCCTTCAACAATAAATTCCGGCAACAGTTATTCCCCGCCATCCTATTTCTGGAGCAAACTGCTGACCAGGGAAATGACTCTCGGCAGAAAGATTATCAATCCGCACAGGATCGAATAAATAACCGCAATCAGGACTGCCCCGGCGGCCGCATCCTTGGAAATGCGAGCCAGTGTATGATACTCCTCGCTGGCAAGATCGATTGCCCTTTCGATGGCAGTGTTGATGACTTCGGTGATGATCACCAGGAAAATTGCGGTAAGGACAAATAACAGCTCCACCGTCGAAATCTTGAACCACCATGAAAACAACAAAACCAACAAGGCAAAGCTGAAAATTACCGGTATGTTTCTCTGGGTCTTTACACAATAAACTATCCCGGCCACCGCATTCAAAAAACTTTTTTTCATGCTGTATACTTTTTTGCCATCGATGAAAATTTCATTGCTTTTGTTTTCAGTTACCATTCTTCAGATCCTTCGAAAGACATTATATCACAGATAATATATCTTGATGCTCATATTTCTATTATTCCCCTTGACCTTCCTTCTCCTCACCATAAATACTTGCTCGATCCGACAATTTTTGTGTTATCGGCAAGTGATCGTCTCATGTTTTTCATTGAATCCGGAAGGCTTGAAGAAACAATCACTGAAACAGCACAATGATGGTGTTCGACGGATTCCATGGCCAGAATAAAAAGGAAGCATTGGATTGCACATGCTTTCCTTCTGCTTCCGTGTTCAAACAGTAGCCTTTTTCAGGATTGGAGGCTTCGTAAGCGACAAATTCCCCCCAACCTTTTTGCCCCGCAAAGCCACATACGTTGCTTTCCGGAGTTTTTCCATTTACCTGTAATCCTGCAAACTCTTTATTTTCAATGGTCGGAGCGACAGGATTTGAACCTGCGACCTCTTGGTCCCGAACCAAGCGCGCTACCAAACTGCGCCACGCCCCGTGATGGCTAATAAATTATAACACAGGGAGGGTTGCTGAACAAGAAAACGAATAAAAAATTTTATCTAACCGCATAATAGAATTTGAAGTAAACTGCAGAGGTACGTACCATTATGGAAGGAAAAATAATCAACTTTAAACCGAGGGAAGAATCGGGAACACCCACCAGAAACAGCGATGCCCTGGGAAACCTGTTTGATGTTTTGAAAGAAGAAATGGAGGAAGTCGAACATTGTGTGAAAGAAGTTGTAGGGGGTTGCCCTTCGGCGCTCAGGCCTTCGTTGATGGAACTGGTTTATTTAAAGAATGAACGCCTGCCCGCTTTGCTGTTTCTGGCTTGCGCCAGACTTTTCGGGCCCTTGAAAAAAGAACAGTATCGCATGGGTGCCGCCCTCGAAACCCTCGGCCTGGCTTTGAATATCCACGAGTTGTTGAAAGGCAACCTGAAGATAGAAACCAAAAAAAGGGAAAACATTTACAACCGACAACTCCTGAGCGGTGACTATTTGTTGAGTTTTTCACTCTCCCTCATTGCCGAAAATCCGGAAATCGTAAGGGGAATGTCCGAAATAATTTGCAGGAACGTGGAGGGGGCTTTCATGGAGAAGGCTCTGGAAACGGCGGCTGGCTTTGACGTGGCAATCTATCGTAAAACCTATTTGCGCAAGATCAGCCACAAATCGGCTTCTCCACTGGCCCTTTCCTGCGCTCTGGGAGGCTGGAGCTGCGGTGCCCCCCCTTCCAGGGTCGAGCAACTGGCCTATTATGGACATTATTTTGGACTGGCTCGACAGCTGGAGACGGATCTGCTGGAGTTTGAAAAAAGTGCGCGCCGCCGACTGTTGGAGGGAAGGGGAGGCCTGGTTTTTACCTTGCCCCTTATCCATATACTGGAGACGAGCGCTTTCCGGGAGAAGCTTCTGAGAATGCTTTCTATAGATTTCTGGAACAAAAAAGAACGTGAACTGTGGGAGCAGGAAGTCAAACGAAATGGTTACAAGACATACATTCGAAAGATGATCAATGATAATTGCAAGGAGGCCCTGGCTTCCATAAACGGGTTCCCGGCCGGTCATGCCAGAGAAGCCTTGATATCCCTGCTCGGGGAATTGGAGCTGATTGTCTGACCCATGCCGGGTCAATATGCCGGCGCGGACAAATCTCCTTTTGTGCAAGACTTTTTGACTTGCAATTTTTTTACGCATATGATCCGGAAGCATCGGGAAGACTGCCAAGTGGGAAATTTAAAAAAATTAAAGGAAAAGAAAAGCTTATGTCGAAATTTTTCCTTTGATGGGTCGCTGCATCGGAACCCAGATTATATTCGTTACCGGGCGGAGAATGCTGAAATGTCCAACAAGGTAGGGAAAAGAATAAAAGGGCTGCGCCGTTTGAAGGGTTTCACGCAGCAGGAACTGGCAGAGAAGATTGATATTTCGGTTACCATGCTCAGCCATATAGAAAGAGGTTTGAGAAAGCCCGAACCTCGTATCCTCGAATTGATTGTGGCTGTTCTCGAAGTACCCTCCGAGGAATTATTTTTTCTTCCTGATGGGGAAACAAAGTGAACTTGAAAAAAAGTTTATTGATCATCGGTAATTTTGTTTCTGGCAACAGGCTGCTTCTGGCGCCCATGGCCGGAATTACCGACCATGCTTTCCGCCGAATCTGCCGCGAGGAAGGTTGCGGCCTTGTCTTTTCGGAGATGATAAGTGCCGCCGGGTTATTGCATTTCCCCAGGGCAAGGCTTGATAGCAATGCGTCCTTGCTCATGGCGGACAAACCGATAGCGATACAGCTATTTGGCCGTTCGCCCGAACTGCTTGGCCGGGCGGCGGAAATGGCCGAAGAAGTTTTTCACGCAGATATCATTGACATCAATATGGGATGTCCGGCCAAAAAAATTTTGAAAAATAGAGAAGGGGGCTGGCTTCTAAGGGATCCCCACGGTGCAGCGCGGATCATGGAGGCGGTGGTGAAGAAGGTCAGTATCCCGGTGACCATAAAAATCAGAAAGGGCTGGGATGACGATTCTTGCACAGCGCCTGAAATTGCACGGCTGGCCCGGGAATGTGGCATCAAGGCTGTCAGTATACACGGACGAACGGTGGTGCAGGGTTTCGGAGGACAATCCGATTGGGATATAATAAAGGAAATCAAGGAAAAAGTAGACATCACTGTTATCGGTAGCGGCGATATCGTGTCACCGGAAGACATAAAAAAAATGTTGGACCATTGCCGCTGCGATGGGGTCATGATTGGCCGGGGCGCTCTGGGAAATCCGTGGATCTTTGCCCGCGCCCTTGATTTTCTTTGCAGCGGGGTTGTGCCGCCCGCTCCTTCCCTGGAAGCACGTCTGGCAAAAGCGTTATATCATCTGGAACTGATAACCGGTTACAAGGGCGAGGACAGGGCGGCCATAGAGATGCGCAAACACGCCCATTACTATATCAAGAATGTAAAAAATGCAGTGCGCTTCAAAAATGAGATCAACAAAGCAGCTACACGAGCAGATTATGAACTTATATTCAAACAACTGCTCGGTTGTCAATAATATATCATGCAAGGAGGGATGAAGATGTGTCAATCTGATGCGTACATGTTCAAAGATGGAGTAAAAGAACTGATCATGGAAGATGTCTGTAACCTCAAACCCCATCAAGGGGGAATCATTTTAACCGGCATGTTCGGCGAGGAAAAACAGCTCAACGCAAGGATAAAAGAAATACTGTTGGTTGACCACGAGATTCTTCTTGAAGAAAATTGATGTTGATGTTATCAGAAGATGGTTGAAGGCACTTGTAGCAAGTGCCTTTTTTTTTGCAGATTGCATTGAAATAACAAATATATTCTGGTATATTGAATGTATACAATAATGTGCACAGGGGAAGGGGTGGCCCATTTGGATGGCCTGAAAGAGGTTCACAATACCGTTCGCATCGGGACGAAGATCATCGATAGAAAGAAAATCTTCCGGACCATCGATAAATTGCTGGCTTTACGAAGTCAGGGGTTGTCCCAGCAAGAGGTGGCCGACAGAATGGGTCTGGAGAGAACTTTTATCTCCAGAATTGAAACGGTGGGTGAATTGCGCAGGGGAGAAAGGGTTGCGTTGTTGGGTTTTCCGGTGGCCAACAAGAAGGAAATCATGAACCTGGCCTACAAACTGGGAGTCGAGTTTGTCTGGCTCATGACCAACGAGGAAAGATGGGAACTGGTACGTGACCGGCAGACACTGGATTTTTTCAATACGGTGGTCAACCTGCTCACCCAGTTAAAAAATTTCGATCTTGTCATCTTGCTTTCTTCGGAAAGATGGAACAGGGTTGCGGAAGCTTTCCTTGATAATGAGGTTTTTTTTATGGAAATTGGCCCTTCACCTCTGGAACAGGACTGTTACATTGATACCGGGGTTCTGCAAAGAGTGTTGGAACAGATTGTAAAAATATAACCGGGGAGTGAATTACCATGAAGCATGTGGTAGGTATCAGTTTGGGATCGGAAGCAAGAAACCACTCTGTAATTATCAAACCGATGGGTATTGAATGCAAGGTCGAAAGAATTGCTACCAACGGTGACCTGAAGGCGATGATCTCCTACATAAAAGAAAATGATGGGAAAGTAGACGCTTTTGGACTGGGGGGGATGGATCTCTATCTTCATGCCATCGATCGCCGTTACGAGATCAGGGATGCCCGCAAGGTGGTGGAGGCGGCAAAACATACGCCTATCGTGGACGGTTCCGGCTTGAAGAATACCCTGGAACGCAGGGTTATAAAACTTCTTTCGGCCCAGACGGATATTTTCAAAAATAATCCCAGGGTGTTGCTAATGTCTGCAATGGATCGGTTGGGGATGGCCCAGTCATTGGAGGAGGCCGGTTGCCGGATGATTTATGGTGATTTTCCTTTTGCTTTGAAATTGCCCATACCGATGTACAATCTGAAGCAGGTTGCCCTGGCTGCCCGCACCCTGTTGCCCGTATTGAGTGTGCTACCGTTCAAATTGATCTATCCGACCGGCAAAAGCCAGGATGAAAATAAACCTCGCTTTGTCAAGTATTTCGAGGAGGTCGATATCGTGGCCGGCGATTTCCATTTTATAAAAAGGAACATGCCCCTGGAGTTGCCCGGCAAAACGATTATTACCAATACCGTGACGATGGATGATGTTAAATTTCTAAAAGAAAGAAAAGCCAGAAGGCTGATTACCACTACACCGGAATTCGAGGGAAGATCATTTGGTACCAATGTAATCGAGGCATTGTTGATATGTCTTTCCGGCAACAAAAGGGAACTCACACCCGAAGAATACCATGATATGTTGGGCATTCTCAACCTCGAACCCCGCATAGTCGAACTGAATTAACTTCTAAACCTGCGGGCCACATAATAGAATAAAAACAACGAATATCTAGGATGTGGCGGGTGTTTTTTTTGACGGTCTTCAGATTTGCCCAGATCTTGCATCCTCGGAACATCGAAGATGCCCGTGATAAATCAAAAATACTTCGTGCTTTACCTGCAACCTGGGTGGAAAAAATCATTCCCCGCATCCCACCGATCAGGATATCCGCCATCAGCGGCCTCTCATCACGGGGCCGCATCGAGGGTTATTTCATTTATCTTGGTCTTACCACACAGCAACTGGCTGCCCAACCCGGGAATTCCTGTCTGGAAAAAATATTGAAATGCGGCCGCCTGGCAGAAAAAAAGGGGGTTCAGTTGCTGGGGCTGGGGGGGGTGGCGGCGGCGATGGGCGACGCAGATATCAAAATAGCCCGTTGCTTGCAATCGGCGGTGACAACGGGAAGAACTCTTTGTGTAGCCACGGCGGTCGAGAGTGCCTGCCGATTGGTCGAGCAACGCGGTATGATCGGGGAGAATATGAAATGTACGATCATCGATGCTTCTTCCCCGCTGGGCGGGCCTTGCTTGCAACTTCTTGCCCGTTACGGTTTTACTGACTTTACCCTGGTCACTGAACAGAAACACAGATTGGACAATCTTGCCTGGAAAATGCTCTATGATCATGGCATCTCGGTCAAGATAACCTCTTGCATTTCCCGGGCGCTGGAAAAAGCCGACCTGATCATAATCACAGATGGCATTTCGGGGGAGAAGGCCGATGCAGCCGCGGTAACTTTGAAAAAGGGAACCATGGTCTGCAATCTCTGCCGGCGGAAATTCACGGACCGGGGATTGTTTTCCACGAACAACGGGGTTACCCTGATTGACGGCGGCATGATCAAGGTACCGCCACAGATCAGTTTCAACAAAAATTTCGACTTCAGCGTTTCCCGGACCATTCCTGCTGATATGGCAGAAACGATAATTCTGGCAATGGAAAGAAAAAAACACAGCTTCTCCCTGGGAGACGGAATCAGAATGGAAAAAATGGATGAAATGACGGAGATGGCACGGAAGCACAATTTTCAACTGGTCGGTTATTTATCGCAAGATATAGCGACTTTCTTTTCCTGATATGAGCAAGAATAAAAAAAAACCTTTGGGGAAAACCACATAATAGTTTGATGACGGGGAACCAGGTTCGGGAGCTGAAATTGGCCCGGATGCAATTTGAAAGTTGTCTTGTATCGAGATGGTTGTTATCAATTGCCGTTTCGATATTGTCGCAAGGTGCCTTGCCACACTGTTGCAGTGGAATGGCGACGGGGCAGTATGTTTTCCTTTAAAAAACGAAAGTTTTTGAATATGCTACTCCACGTTGGCAGTTGACAGATATGTGGGCTGTTAATATAATAGAAAAAAATAATAGCCTGCGTGTATGGAGTTCCTGAACAGTGGCTTGTTAAGCAGTTCTCCAAACCTGCTGCACAGAAAGCGGCAGGCTTACATAATATAATAATTATAGTATAAAAACATGATACTGGGGGACCTTGTTTATGCTTAATGAAGAAATTATTTTAACTCCGCAGGGCATGGAAAAGATAGAGAAAGAACTGGACTATTTGAAGACAACAAAAAGAAAGGAAATTGCATCGCGAATAAAGGCAGCAATCTCTTTCGGCGATATCGCGGAGAACTCTGAATACGAGGATGCCAAAAATGAACAGGCTTTTGTTGAAGGGCGCATTGCCACCCTGGAAAAATGGCTGCGGAATGCAACCCTGTTGAAAAAAGAGAATAATGCCAACGGTATGGTCTGTCTTGGCGATACCGTGAAATTGGCCGACCATGGAAGTGGCGAGGAATTCGTGTATACGATCGTGGGCACCGCCGAGGCGGATCCCACCGAGAACAAGATTTCCAATGAATCGCCGGTGGGAAGAGCTATACTGGGTCAGAAGGTAGGGAGTATCATTACTGTTGAAGTGCCCGCCGGGAGTATTGATATCGAGATAAAAGAAATTTCTTGAAGGCTGGAGCAAACAATAAATAATGATCTATGAAAACGAACTTATTCAATCCAGGTACGAGAATCTAAACAAGTTGTACGAAAAAGGGATAAAACCTTATGGACAAAAATTCACCATCACCCATAGTTCCGGGGAGATACTTGATCATCATGAAGAGTTGGAAAATACGGATATTTCCCTGGCCGGCCGGATAATGAGCATCAGGGAACATGGAAAAGCATGTTTCGGCAACCTCAAGGATGGTACGGGCCAGATTCAATTTTATCTCAATATTGATGGAGTTGGCGAGGATAACTTTGAGCTTTTCAAATTGTTTGACCTGGGTGATTTTGTTGGCATAAAGGGGACGGTATTCGTCACCAGGCGGGGAGAGGTCACCGTTCGCGTCGATGAATTCGTCATGCTTTCCAAGGCACTGCGTCCTCTCCCAGAGAAATGGCATGGGTTGAAAGACATCGAGATACGCTATCGACAGAGGTATCTTGATCTCATTGTCAATGACGAAGTCAGAGAAACCTTTGTACATAGAAGCATTATTATTCAAGAAATCCGGGAATTGCTGAATGAACGGGGTTTTTTGGAAGTAGAGACTCCGGTGATGTCCGTGGTTGCCGGTGGGGCAGCGGCCAGGCCGTTTCAGACTCACCACAACGCTCTTGACATAGACCTGTTCCTGCGTATTGCCACTGAACTTCATCTCAAGAGGCTTCTTGTCGGTGGCTTTGAAAAAGTATATGAACTGGGCAAGGTTTTTCGCAACGAGGGGATATCGACCATCCATAACCCCGAGTTCACTTCGTTGGAAGTTTATCAAGCCTATGCAGATTATACCGATATGATGGATTTGACGGAGGAACTGGTTTCCCGTCTCTGCCTCCGCCTCTTCAATAAAACCAGGATCGGTTACCGGGGCAGGGAGCTTGATTTTACCCCGCCCTGGCCGCGGTTAAGCATGGTTGATGCCGTAAAAAAATATGCAGGGGTGGATTTCAACAAGATCGAGGATCGACACCAGGCATACAAGGAAGCTCTTGCTCTGGGAATTGATATTGACACTGAGATGCATGACAGTTGGGGGCATGTGTTGTCATGTATCTTCGAGAATATCTGCGAGGAGAAACTGGAACAGCCTGTTTTTATCTATGGCTATCCGGTAGAGATTTCACCCCTGGCAAAAACTAACCGGGAAGATCCGCGCTTCACGGACAGATTCGAGGCTTTTGTCGATGGGAAAGAGATCGCCAACGCTTTTTCGGAACTCAATGATCCCGTTGTCCAGCGGAAAAGGTTTGAAGAACAGATTGCTCGCCGCGAGAAAGGTGACAGGGAAGCACATATGATGGATGAAGATTTCCTTACGGCACTGGAATACGGGATGCCCCCTGCCGGTGGATTGGGGATAGGGTTGGATCGACTGATCATGCTCCTTGTCGGTTCCACCTCGATACGCGACGTTATTCTATTCCCGACCTTGAAACCGCGTATTTGAACATTATCCGCAAAAAATCTGCAAAACCAATTGTTATTTTGTTGACAATTCAAAAAGGGCATGATAATATATTTTGGTCGTCTTGATTTGCGGCCATGCCCGTCAAGGCGGAACGTTCTTTGAAAACTGAACAGGGCGAGTCAATGTTTTGTGTTTCTGGTTCTTTGATTCGAGAATTGTATTTCGAGTAAAATTTCAAGGATTGAACTGGAGAGTTTGATCCTGGCTCAGGACGAACGCTGGCGGCGTGCTTAACACATGCAAGTCGAACGGGAAGTAGCGTAGCTTGCTATGCTACGGATAGT
>JAAYSV010000031.1 GCA_012518215.1 Bacillota bacterium | reverse complement strand
CGTTCATGGGCCATAGCATAAAGAACGGTTCAGGGAATGAGTGTGGTCAACCAGGGGATTCTTCGGCCGCCTGCGGCGACCTCTGAATGGACAGGTAATACACTGTCCACATCACGTCGGCAGTCCCGTTTCGCTTCCTCGCCTTCACCGGCTATGGCAGCCATTCACTCTATGTCGTTTACGCCAACATATCCGTACGGGGAAAAGCAGGAACCAGTTTGTGTCGGTGGCAAAGTGTAATCGAGTAGGGGATTCTTCGGTCGCCCCAAGAAACAGGGGCTCCCTCAGAATGACAGTTTTGCTTCTTCTTTCTTCGGCAGTGGCAGCAATCACCCGGTGAATTCCTTGCGATGCAAAAAGAAAAAACCAAGGGCGGTTCCCAGAATGAAAACGAACAGAAGGAGCAGCAACCCGCTCAAGTAGAGTTCGCCGATCACGGCGTCTTCAAAAGAGGCATAGAAATAGATATTGAAATATTTCAGGAAGGAGAGTTTCTCCGTCAATTTGCTCATGGCATCGATCAGAAAGAATCCCAGTCCCAGGCCGATACCGAGCGAGGTGCTCCCCTGAACCGTGTTGATAAACGGGGCGGCAGCAAAAGCAATGCCACCCACAGCCAGTATTGCCACGAAGCCCGACAGATGCACGAAGAATTGGCCTTTGAGATCGATCTCCCCCGGATCCGTCGCATGCCCCAGTGCTACAGCCAGGGCATAAAGAAGGATCCAGAGAAGCACGTTCACCATCATGAATACGGCCACCTTGGAGGCCATGATGTTGATCCTGGTGAGAGGCCGTGTAAAAAGAAATTCGGCCGTGTTGAGGTCGGACTCGCGGCTGATCAACCTGCCTGCCATCGTTGCTGAAAAGATTGCGGAAAGCATCAGCAAATATTGCATGATCAGGGTGGCATAGTAATAGTTTATATCCTGAAAGACGATGTTGCGTATATTGAAAGCTTCCAGGAACTCCTCCGGGAGGCCCTCGAAAATCTTGCTGTAATCGGGGCTTTGCATGTAGGGGAAGAAAGGCATGTAAAGAGCCAGGATGAAGATGATGACCCCGCCCCAGATCAGAAAAAAACGTCGGCCGAGCCGTAGCTCTTTGCGGATGACATTGATAGACACCTTTACCTTGCTCCTTTTTGTTCAGCTCCGTAGATAGCCATGAACAGATCCTCGATACCCGGATCGGTGATATTGATATATTCAAGATCCAGCCTGGAAAGTTCATGAATTATTTCCGTGGCCGGGGCCTGTATATTCAGTCGGTAGAAACCGGGGCGGCCTTCCAGGGGCACGGGCCTTCCCCATCGAGGAGGCAACCGATCCGGCAAGCCCCCCTCCGCCAGGCGCAGCGTCACGATTTTCATTTCCCGCCCGGGAAGTTTATCGAGGGAGTCAACCCGGAGAAGCCGGCCGTCCCTGATGATCCCGACACGGTCGCAGATACGTTCTATCTCTTCCAGGACATGTGTGGAGAAAAAAACGGTCATCCCCCCGCGATTCAATTCGGAGAGAAGCCGGAAAAATTCCTGTTTTATCAGCGGATCGATTCCGCTGGTGGGCTCGTCAAAGATGGCCAGGTCAGGCTTCTGCAGCAATGCCTGGATCATCCCCAGTTTTTTACGATTTCCCGTTGAATAAGTGCGGATGCGGCGCGAGGGGTCAAACTGCAATCGTTCGATGAGCTCCCTCACCCAGCTTCGATCCACCCCTTCATGGAAAGCGGCGGCGTAGTCGATCAACTCCTGCCCGGTCATCTCCGGGTAATAAGCCACCTCGCCGGGCAGGTATCCCACCCGCCGGTAGAGTGCACCCCCTCCGGCAGGTATCGGCGTGCCGAAGATCATCACCTTGCCGGCCGTGGGACGGATCAGTCCAAGAATGGTCCGGATGGTGGTAGTTTTCCCGGCACCGTTGGGTCCGATAAAGCCAAAAATCTCCCCTTCCTCAACGGAAAATTCGAGTTCGGAAATACCGCACACCGGCCCGTAGTATTTGGATAGACCACGCACGGTTATGGCGTCCACGTCACTGTTCCTTCCTGTATTTCAAACTGCCGCAATTTCATTCAAAGCGGCTCTTTTTTTATTCTATCCTTCCGGCATCTGTCCGGTCAAGGTTGGCTTACCCGTTCCATGGCACCAATTTCCCGCTACCGTCGATGCGCACACCCTTCCTGCCCCCCTCTGTTTCCGCCGCGGAGACTTCCTTCCCTTTCAGGAAATGACAGCGGCCAATTTGCATAAAATGGCCGATCCCGATAAAATGAATCAAGAACCATACACCGGGGTGCATCCGGAAAATCGGCACCGGGCCCCCAAACCAATGCATGAAAGGGCTGATGACAATCGATATTATCCCCGAACCGGCGGAGGCCATCAAAAAGGATGAGAAGTTTCTGATCGATGACCGCAAATCGATCTTCTGCCATGCAAAATTTGCAGGGGCCGTAAAATTTTTCACCCGCTACATACATGATCTGAAGGGTTATACCTTGCCGGAAGGCACGGAAAAGACGGCAGGAATCTGCTTCCTCGAGAACAGCCGCCTCGCTGATGAGGAATACGAGTTGGAGATAACCGCAAAAACGATTACCGTCGAGGCCTCCACAGCTGCCGGATGCCTCTATGCGATCCAAACCATGCGGCAGCTGGCCGGTTTCGATCTATTGAAAAAGGACGAAGATATCCTTCTTCATGGCTGCAGCATCAAGGACCGGCCGCGTTTCAAGTGGCGGGGGCTGATGCTCGATGAAAGTCGGCATTTCTTCGGGAAAGACGAGGTCAAGAGGATCCTCGATTGGATGCTGATGAACAAGTTGAATGTTTTTCATTGGCATCTGACCGATGATCAGGGCTGGCGCATCGAGATCAAGAAATATCCGCTGCTGACGGAGATCGGCTCCGTGCGAAAGGGAACCCATATCCATGGCTGGCAGAGAGCCAACCTTGAAAAGGACGTTATCTGGGAAGAATACGGCGGATTCTACACGCAGGAAGATATAAAGGAAATCGTGCAATACGCCGCGGAAAGGAATATTTCCGTCTACCCGGAAATAAATATGCCCGCCCATTTTGCGGCGGCCATGGCCGCCTACAAATATCTGGGCTGCCGCGAACTGGAACGTGAAGTCCCTTTCTACTTCGGGGGCAAGATTCCGCTGCTGAAGCTGGGGCTCAGGGACTGGAACCGCTGTGCCTGTGCGGGCAAGGAAAGCACCTACCGTTTTATATTCGACGTGATTGACGAACTCGTGACCCTGTTTCCTTTCCCCTATTTCCATATTGGCGGCGACGAGGCGCCCAAGGCTGAATGGAAAAAATGCCCCCATTGCCAGAAAGTAATCAGGGAGAAGGGGCTGAAAAATGAAGAAGAATTGCAGAGCCATTTCAACAACCGTGTTGCCGCCCATTTGCGTGAAAAAGGGCGTCGCATGATCGGCTGGAACGAAATTTTGAACACCCCCCTGCTGGACCGTTCCGTCATCGGGCAGTACTGGACACTCAGAAGGGATAAACATGCAGAGAATTATGTCAATGAAGGCGGCAACCTGATCATAAGTCGCCACCATGCTTTCTATTTTGATATGCCCTATGCGCAGAATCCGCTGCCCACCACCTACAATTTCGAGCCGGTGCATCAGGGTATAATGCCGGAGAGCGAAAAAAGAATCCTGGGCATGGAAGCGCCGCTCTGGACCGAATGGATCGATGGCCGGGAGAAACTTGACCTGAACCTCTTCCCCCGTATGCAGGTTCTGGCCGAAATCTGCTGGACTCCCCGGGAAAAAAAGAACTTTGCCGATTTTCTGCAAAGGTTGAAAAAACACAAGCTGATCATGGAAAAACAGGGTGTCAATTATGCCCGGGATCATATCTCCATGCCCCGGAGCAAGATAAAGAAAGCCCGCGACGTCAGACTGTGGTACCGCAAAGACCAGCATTTTGAAGTGCGAAGAAACAGAGCCTACCGTTGAAGATATCCGTGCCGATCAGGTGTTTTCTCTCACAAAGTCATCGATATAGACGACTGTACCGTCACTCTTCCGCGAATGTTCGGCGGCAAAAGCCATGACATGGCTCATGATGGAACTGCTGATATCCGTCTTCAGATCATCATTCAAAAGGCTGTCAATTATCCCGCTGTCACCGCCGCCGTGTGCACCGAAAAGGGCCCTGGCCCGGATCTTCCTTATCGGGCGGCGGTAATCGTAAACCTTCAGGTAGATCTTGTTGTCTTCCAGGCGGCCCTCTATCTGGCCCCCGACGCCCCTGATATTGATTTTTCTTTCCAGGTCGCGTGAAAAGGCACTCATGGTAAGGGTCGCATGCACACCGTTGGCAAACTTCATCTGCGTCACCTGATGATCGACCACATCGTTGTCTGTCCTGAAGACACAACGGCCATAGGGGCCATTTTTCAGCGCCGCTTCCAGCTTGGGGAGAGTGGCAATCCCATCCTCGGGCAACACCGAGTAGGGCCAGAAATATTTCTTCCGCGGGCTTACAATCCGCCGGAAGCTGTCCAGGTAGATTTTCTTGGCGCTGTAAGGGCAGGTATCCACCAGAACGCAGCCATCGAGGCATCTTTCCGTGGAACCTTCCGGGGCATTCTCCTCCTTGAAATAGTTGAGTTCCCCGACCGACCAGATCTTCGTGCATGCAGAAGCCGCCAGCCATTGCAGAAGATCAAGGTCATGGCAGCACTTGGAAAGGATCATGGGATTGGACCTTTCCTCGTTGCCCCAGTTCCCGCGGACAAAACTGTGTGCCTGGTGCCAGAACCCCACATTCTCGACCTGTTCGATGGATATGATCCTGCCGATCGGATTTTTGTCCAGTATTTTCTTCAACATCAGGTAAAATGCGGAATACCTCAACACATGGCAGACGACCACTTTCCTGTTCAGTTCAAGGGTTCGTCTTTCGATATCGATGCAATCCTGCAAGGTGGTGGCAATCGGTTTCTCGAGGAGTATATCATATCCCAGATCCAGGGCTTTCATGACCATGCGATGATGCATCCTGTCCTGCGTGCAGATAAAAAGATAGTCGGCCAGTTTTCCCCGGGCAAAAAAATCATCCTCGCTTGAAAACAGTGCCTTCCCGGGCAGGCGATGCTCCTGCCTGGCCACATTGAGCCGCTCCCTGTTTGGATCACAGACCGCTACAAGCCTGGCCCGTGAACCGGCATTCCTGGCGTAAACCAACCCCCTCTGCCCGTAACCGATAACTGCAAATGTTTTCATCTGCAACAAACCCCGTCTCTTGCCCCGTTTTGATTGCAAAGTGTGCCCGGCGGCATGGCCGGAGCAGCGCCCAAATTCACGATATAATACGGCCTCTTTTTTGTCAACAGAATGCGAACACCTGGATTTTTGGTCCACTGACGGCGGAAAAACCCTTCACGGTTCATGCTATACATCGCTTGCTTCAAAGCGGTGCGATATCGCCTCCGCCATCGGTATGCATAACGCTTTCCTTGCGCCCGGAATTCTTCGCTGTGCCATGCCTGACGATCGAGGCCGGCACTGCTTCGTTGGCATTGTTTTTCATGAAAGGAGTTTGCCCTTTCATGAAACAGCGTTTTCCCCCTTCGCGGATCCAGCACCCTACTGGCAAAGAGGAAGAATTGTACACCTGTCGTACAGGTGATGCCCTGCCCTTCAGGGCGGCCGAAGAATCCCCTCCTCGTACACACCTTGCTTTCGGCATAAACCAATTCCTGGTTCAATCTTTCTCCCGTCCCCTCGAAAAAAAGATCAGGCAAGCGGGGAATCCCCCTGTCATACCACTCCACCCTGTTCAGGGAACAAGAGGAGTTTGAGAAGGAATTTTATAGGAATTATTATTATTTTATTTGCAGGAAAAATGGGGTTCAACATGTAATTATAGAAGGAACAAAACAAACACCAATTTTAATCTAAAATTTTTTTTACAATAATGCACTGGAGGTGAATATTTCGCCAAAATCGGAAGTGGATTCAATGCAAACCCCCAATAACAATCCTGGTTCAATCCATTACCCAACAAACGCGGGCTGTTTGCAAGTTTTATAAAATTTGATCCATAAGGGAGGAGTTCAAAAATGATCAAGAAAGGCAAGAAAGTATTCTCATGGTGTCTGCTTTTTGTCATGTTTATGGTACTTTCCGGGCTCGGCAACATATCCTTTGCTTCCGATGATGTGGTAAACATACCTGATGCGAGCCTGGAGGCCGCGATCCGGAGTGAACTGGGAATATCTGATGACGACGAGATCACAGAAACGGACATGGAGTCGCTGACTGAATTAAGGGCTACCAGTTGTAATATTGTTGACCTGAGCGGCCTTGAATATGCGACCAACCTGAAAGAGCTTAACCTGAGCCACAACAAAATTGATGATATCTCCGCGCTACAGGGGCTGGCCGACCTGGAGGAACTTACCATGTACGGCAACCGGATCAGCGATCCCTCACCTCTTTCCGACTTGAACAATTTAAAGCAACTTTATCTGGGCAATAACCAGGTCGAGGATTTCTCACCTCTTTCTGAACTGACAAACCTGAAACGGCTTGTACTGTACAGCAACCGGATCAGTGTTATCCCGAACCTTTCCGGCATGACCGCCCTGTACTATCTTGACCTGAGTGACAACCAGATCAGCGATGTCTCCCCTCTTTCCGAACTGACTGACAAATTGGAAAATCTTTACCTGGCGGATAACCAGATCAGTGATGTCTCCGGGCTTTCCAGTCTGCAAAGCCTGGAAAATCTGCAAATAGGTAACAACATGATCAGTGAAATTGCGGAACTTTCCGGCCTGATCAATTTGAGACAGCTCAATCTGGACGGCAATCAGATCACCGATATACCGGATTTTTCCGGTATGGTCAGGCTGCGTTCTCTTGATCTAAGTGGCAACAAAATCGAGGATATCTCGCCCCTTTCCGGCCTGATTACCCTTTGGTATCTTGAACTGAGAGACAACCAGATCGGTGAAATCCCGGATCTTTCCGGCATGACTGACCTGGGCTATCTTGACCTGAGCAGCAACCGGATCAGCGATATCTCGAATCTTTCCGGCATGGACGGATTGACGCAACTGGACCTGAGCAACAACCAAATCGGTGACATCAAGGAACTCGAACTGCCCGAATTGTGGTGGCTTTGTCTAGACAGCAATCAGATCAGTGATATCTCGGATCTTTCCGGCATAAGCAGTTTGGGATGGCTTCACCTGAACAACAACCAGATCGAAGATTTCTCGGGGCTTTCCGAACTGTACAATTTGGCGGGGCTTTATCTGGACGGCAATCAGATCAGTGATATCGGGGATCTCATTTCGGCAATCGGCGATCTGAACAACCTGCTGTATCTTGGTCTGAACAACAACCAGATCGAAGATGTCTCGGAGCTTGCCGAACTGGACACCTTGTTAGAACTTTATCTAAGCGACAACCAGATCGATGATATCGGGGCTCTTTCCGGCCTGACAGATTTGCATCACCTTACGCTGAACAACAACCTGATCGAGAATTTATCACCTCTTTCCGAACTGACTGAATTATGGATTCTCGACCTTGGTAGCAACCGGATCGAGGAAATCTCGCCTCTTTCTGAATTGACCGAATTGTGGTATCTGGATCTGAGCAACAACATGATCAGCAATATCTCTCTACTTTCTGAACAAGCTGAGCTGGCCCAAATACGGGGTACTGATTCCAACGGGCAATCCTGCAATATCTCTCTATTCTCTGGATTGACTGAGCTGTGGTATCTGGATTTGAGCAAAAACCTGATCGAGGACATATCGGCACTTTCCGAATTGAATAGATTGTGGCTGCTCGACCTGGGCAACAACCTGATCAAGGATATCTTGCCACTTTCCGGACTGACAAACCTGGGATGGCTTGATATAAGACTGAATAATCTTGACCTTGCCCCGGGCAATGAAACGATGTCTTTGATCAAAAAGTTTATTAACATGGGCGTAACAGTCATATATCTTTTCGGCGACCTTTCGGTAGACGGAAGAGTTGCTGTTGACGATGCCATCCTGGTTTTGAGAAGCAGTGTGGGTCTTGCGGAGTTGACACCGAACCAGCAAATCGCCGCCGACGTCAATGGAGACGGCGAGGTTGACATCGAGGATGCCATCCTCATTCTGCGTTTTATTGTAAATTTGATAGATGGGTTCCCGGCGGAGACAAAAAAGTTGTATGTTACGCCACCTCCATGTTAACACCGGTACAGGGGACGGGTCCGCCCGTCCCCTTTTTCATTTCCGGCTCGCGATACGCCAGGCTTCAGTCGACGCAAAGGGGTAGTTCCTGGTTGCCTTTGGCAGAAGATGATCCGGCTCTATTTGCGGGCATTGGTGCAGGGTAAAATCAACCGCCATTGTCATTCCGCATGAATTTCCCCCGGCGTCAGATAAGTGGGTATGACCGGGGGATCCTTCCGTTGCCTGCAATTCCTTTTTTCGAGGGTACGGGGAAAAGATAAAATTGGGAACCAGTTTATAGCAATGCTAAGTGGTGTTCGAGGAGGGGATTCTTCGGTCGCGGCAAAAAACGCCGCTCCCTCAGAATGACAGGTAGTGCGCTTTTACTCGGTAAGCTTGGGAATGCTTTTACGTTGTCATTGCTATGGAAGTAAATGAACTCCAGCATAAATTTGCACCCGGAAGAAATAATTTCCGTTTATCGTGGTGCGAGTAACGCGTGGAAATTCAGAGCAAGCGGTGTTTTGCACTACGCAGACGTTGTGTTCGGATAATGGTGTTGCCAGAAATGATGTTTTTTGCTGGCAAGGATAGTGCAGCGTGGAATCTGACAGGTAGTGCGCTTTTCCTCGGTAAGCTTGGGAATGCTTTTACGTTGTCATTGCTATGGAAGTAAATGAACTCCAGCATAAATTTGCACCCGGAAGAAACAATTTCCGTTTATCGTGGTGCGAGTAACGCGTGGAAATTCAGAACAAGCGGTGTTTCGCACTACGCAGACGTTGTGTTCGGATAATGGTGTTGGCAGAAATGATGTTTTTTGCTGGCAAGGATAGCGCAGCGTGGAATCTGACAGGTAGTGCGTTTAGTTTATGGCGATAGTAAGACGTGTACGAGGAGGGGATTCTTCGGTCGCGGCAAAAAACGCCGCTCCCTCAGAATGACAGGTAGGGCGTTTTTTGCTCCCGTGGGCAGGAGGGTTTTTACGTTGTCATTGCTATGGAAGTAAACGAACTCCAGCATAAATATGCACCCGGAAGAAATGATTTCCATTTATCGTGGTGCTGGTAACGCGTGGAAATTCAGAGCAAGCGGTGTTTCGCACTACGCAGACGTTGTGTTCGGATAATGGTGTTGGCAGAAATGACGCTTTTTGCTGGCAAGGATAGCGCAGCGTGGAATCTCGGGCAATG
>JAAYSV010000030.1 GCA_012518215.1 Bacillota bacterium | reverse complement strand
GCTTGCGGTACCTATGTCATGGGTATCAATGCCGTGGTCAAGGATCAGGAAGAATCGGGGAGGATGTAAGCCTGGATAGTATGGTACAGGGTATCCGATCTCCGGAATGTTTCCGCGCCTGCCATAAAGAAGATTGTCATTTCATGGCCGGCAAGACAGGAAAAACGAAGGCTGGATGATCGATGATGGGTCATGCATCCCGGCGCGGGTGGAGTGGGGTTGTGATGCTAATGATCTCTTTCTCCGGATAAAGAAGAAAGATGAGCATGCCGACCAGAATAAAGAGGGCCGACACCGGCCCGGTAAGCCGGATGCCAAGCGGACTGCCGAAATACTGCAGCAGTGCCCCGGAGAGGACGGTGGAAAGTCCCAGATTAATCTTGTTGATCAGGCCCTGAGCGCCAAAATACATACCTTCACGCCGCTGTCCGGATATCTTCTCCTCGAGGTCCGAGACCACGGCCACGATTGCATCCGGAATGATCATCAACCCGGCGATGGAAAAACAGCACACTCCAATAATGGAGAACCACCAGATATCAGGTGACAAGCCCAGCAACGGCATGCCGATAATATAGGTGAAGGGGAGCATGATCACAAATATGAGCATGGATATTATCATCATCGTTTTCAACCCCCACTTCTTGACCAGAAAATTTACAATGGGAAAAAAGACGATGGCCGCCGCCAGGGCCAGGAGATAAAAGGAAGTTTCTTCCTCCGGTTTGCCCATCAGCTGGGTAATATAGAGGGGCAAGTTGATGGTGATGATGTTGAACCCGAACCAGAAAGCATTGCTGCCAAACAGGTAGATGACAAAGGGTTTGTTTTTGAAGGTAGCGGTGAGAGCCTCGATCAGCCCCATATCGGAAGGCTTGCTGTCAGTGTGATCCTTTTCCCTGATAAAGACCGGTAGATAAAGGAAAACAAGGCCCAGAAGGCCCATCGCCCAGAGCATCCCGTGAAAACCGAGATAGCCGATCAGTATGCCCGAACCGACCATACCGATGCCGCCACCGATCATGCCAAAAACGGCCTTGAAGGTGGAAAGATCGACCCGGTCGCGGGTGGTCCTGGCTATGTCGGGGAGCAGGGCCAGGTAGGGGCAGACATAAGCGGTGTAAAGAAAGAAATAAATACCAAGCATCAAGGCCAGATAGACGTGATTCCATGCTGACTTTTCGGGAAAGATCGGGTAGAATATGGCGATAAAAACAAGAACATAGAAAACCCCGCTCAGGGCCATGAAGGGTGTGCGCCGCCCCCATTTTCCCCTATGGTTGTCAGAAAGCCGGGCAATCAGGGGGTCGGCAAGGCCATCAACGGCCCTTCCGAAGAACATGATCAGTCCAAATACAAGAGGCTCGACCAGTGAATAACCGCGTTCCAGAAAACTGGTTACATAAAAAGGGTAAATCCACAGGAGCATCAGACGATCAACCAGGGCCGATCCGCCCATACCGGCACCATATAGCATCTTGTGTGCAAGGCCAAGCCCTTTGTGTTTTGTCATCGGTATCGATCAGTACTCCGTTGCCGTATTTCGATGCTACCGGATATCGTCAATGTTATTCTATTTCATTATATGGATTCCCTTCATTGTATACCGGGTATAATTGGTATTATCGTTTTCTTCGCCGGATTTCTTGTTTTAACTCGCAATTTCTCGTTCAAATCCAGCAAAATAAATGCCCGGCAATAGACCGGATGTATTGCCGAACACACGTCATGTTATCATTTCAGCAGCAAAAATATTGATGGGAACCAAAAAACAAGGCGTCCCTGGCCCGGATCGGGTATAATACGAATGTAGCATGTGTAACAAAACCTGCCATCGATGGCAGGAAAGAACGAGAGAAGGAAAGTCCAGAAAGGGTGACCCGAGGATGAAGAAAAAAGCATGGACTGTTCTGACCATAGCCGCAACCGTAACTGCCATAACAGCAGCAGTAATGGTCATCGTGCACCTGAAAAAATCCGGCTACGTCAGCCCCCTTGATATTACCTATTCGTTTGTCTATGAATGATCGATCAAAAATAAACATCCCCCACACCTGAACCGTTCTCCGATCGGATCCCGGGAAAGTGATTGTTTCCCACACCGAAGCCCAGCCGGAATGCTGTCATCAGTGGTCGTGATCATGGTCGTGGTCGTGATCATGGTCGTGGTCATGGTCATGGTCATTTTCATGGGGACGGATCTCGAAAAGAGGCGATTCCTCGGGATTGTCGGCGATCCACAATTCTCCCGCGGTTATATGGTAGCCCAGGTCATCCAGTTGATAGGTCAGTTCCCTGTCCAGGGATGAACGGCTGAATGAAACAGCTGTTTCCCGGGCACCCATCCACAGAAGCTGTCCGCCAGGGAAGATTCCTTCGCTGATATCCCGGTTTACCAGGCCGGCAACGTTGTCGATACGTTTGAGCATGCTGGTCAATGTATGGTCAGGAGCCAGGGCATTCTGATCACAATCTGAACCGATAAACCAGATATCATTTTCCCGGCAGATATCGGCAACACCCTCTCCCGCTGTACCGGCAGCATGGAAAAGTACATCGGCACCTGCATCAACCATCTCCATGGCCGCGTCAGCCGCTCTGGCATTGTCGGAACGGGATTGTATATAATCCACCAGAACCGTGGCTTCGGGGTTTGAGTAGGCTAGACCGGCCCGGAAACCGGCTTCATAGCGGGCGCCGACCTCATCCTTCAGCCCTCCGACAAAGCCGACGGTGCCACTTTCAGTGGTTTCGCCTGCAACCACCCCCATCAGAAAACTGCCTTCATGCTCCAGATAACGGATATAGAGTACATTTTTCAGATAATCCCCGGGGTTTTCGGGATGCCAGTCCACGATGATAAATTTCCGGGTGGGGTTCTGTCGGGCAATGTCCAGAATTTCTTCCGCCATCTGCGGTTCCAGTGACCATATATACCCGGCTTCCGAAGCCAGGGATTTCTGGATAGCTTTCAGATAATGGGCACTGCTCCGGGTCAGTTGAAAGTCAATTTCCCATTGGGGATGCAACTTCTGGAAACCTTCCAGGCTTTCCCTGGCTCGCTGGTTGTAGGGGATGTCTTCCAGGGTACGGTTCATGCCAATCATGTGGATGGACCGATTCAAGGGAGTGCAACCTCCCGCCATCAACAGAGCCACGATTATCACGATCAGAACTGAAGCCCGAAATCCCATCTTTCTCATATTTCAATGCCCCCTGTAACCGATACCAGGCGAAAAAAAGACGCCACGGTCTCACAAGTTTGTTACTTCGATTCATAACAATTCAATTTTACAATTCGATAATGTTTTTGTCCATTATTTTGCGGGCAACATCGTTTTATCCGGCGTGGCCGGGGAGAAACAAGAGCAAACTTCACTCCATGCCGACATATGGTTCCGGATGTCCCCCCCAACTCACTCTTTCACTCCGGCCATCCGCTATGCTGACCTTTCACCCCTCTCCTCTCACTTTCATAAGCTGTACCGGAAATACAATTTCCAAAAATGAAGATGAGGAGAAAACAAGATGAAAAAATACCTGGATCTGAAAAATAAATACAGGGATTATATCAGGAGCAAGCCAAATGTGGTGGGAATAGGTGTGGGAAAACGCCTGAAAGACAACAGGATGACTGATGAGAAATCGGTGTTGGTACTCGTGAGCAAGAAGGTACCGGAGGTGGCATTGCGTAAAGAAGAGTTGATTCCCCGCCAACTGGAAGGGGAACCCGTGGATGTCGTGGAAATCGGTGAAATCCGTTTCCTGCAAGAAGAGGAAAAAAAGGAAGGAAAGGAAGGTACGGAAGAGTTACAGCCAGAGAAAAGCTGGTTGAGAGAGGAAGAAAGATCACCATCGACAACCCCGGGAAAGATTACCCGCAAGTATACACGATCCCCTCCCGAAGATAAAACGGGGAACGGAGAAGCGGAAATACTGAAAGATAGAACAGCAAAACATCGGCCCGCACCGGGAGGAATCAGCATTGGACATTACCTGATCACTGCCGGTACACTGGGAACTGCGGTACAGGACAGAACCCCCGAAGGTAGGGGTAAACTTCTGGCTCTGTCGAACAATCATGTGCTGGCCAATTCCACAACCGGAAATGATGGGCGTGCCGCCAAAGGGGACAAAATCTTGCAACCCGGAGCCCATGATGGGGGGAGAGACCCCCACGATGTATGGGGCCACCTGGAACGTTTTGTACCTCTGGTGAAAGATATCAGGTGTTGCAGTGTAGCGGCCATGAGTGAGGAAATCATCAACCGGATACTGTCATTCTCCGGCACCTGTTACCGGGTGAGGTTCAACAAAAACAAGGAACCGGAAAATCTGGTTGACGCGGCAGTGGCAAAACCGATCAGGGACAGCTATCTAAGCACGGCTATACTGGGTTTGGGCCGGGCCATCGGCATCGCCGAGGTAGAAATTGGCCAGGAGGTAGTCTTCAGCGGAAGAACCAGCGGAGTCAAAAAAGGAATTGTGCTGGCCAGGGATGTGCATATCGCCGTGGCCATGGAAAGCGGGAAACCGGTCATATTTACCGATCAGCTTGTCACTTCAGCCATAGCACTGCCCGGGGACAGCGGCTCACTGCTTCTAAACAACAAAAACAATGCCGTTGGCCTGGTCTTCGCCGGTTCAAACAGAGTGAGTATCAGCAACAGGATGAAAAACGTGGCTACACTACTGCAGATAGGATTGTGATGAACTGAATATGGGTGGCGGCCAGCAACCAACCCTGTACAGGCAATATGAAATTGTTTTCAAACACGACAGTTACTGTACCCAGGCATTCTCCCCCGGGACTCAAAGTTTTTCGGGCTGGTCGTAAGCAATACCGAAGGTTTCCACCGTGACTTTCTTCATCACCTGAACCTGACCGCGCACCTTCCCGTTTTCATCAGGGTCGCCGTCACTGGCGTTCACGATACGATCAACTTCTTCCATGCCCGATATGACCTTGCCAAATGCTGCATACTCCCGGTCCAGATGGGACGCTGTTTCGAGCACGATGAAAAATTGCGATCCCGCAGAATCCGGCGAAGCAGACCGGGCCATGGATACCGCGCCCCGCTCATGCTTGAGATCATTGCGATGGTCGTTGGAGGTGAACTCCCCCTTGATACTGTAGCCGGGCCCGCCGGTCCCGGTACCTTCCGGGCAGCCACCCTGGATCATGAAGCCGGGAATAACGCGGTGGAATGTCAGACCATCATAATAACCATTCTCCACGAGCGAGATGAAGTTGTTAACCGTATTGGGAGCCACTTCGGGCTCCAGCTGGATCTTGATCTTGCCCCCGCCTTTCATTTCTATCGTCACCACAGGTCTTTTCATTTTATCTTCTTCCCTTTCTTTTTCCAGCCTGTCAGATATGCGGCTCCCGACATCCCTGCTTTTCTTCTCATCAGGAGGCTTCCGGCCGGCAAATTCAAATAGTTTTTCAAACACACCTGTCGGTTCTGCCCCCTGGTCATCTTCCCCGACGGTACTTTCATTCAGATCCCCCACAAAATAAAGGGCCGTCACCAGAACAATGATGATCACGGCGATAAGAGTATAATCAGTCCAGTTTCTTTGCCGTCCGCCATTCTGTTTTTTGTTTTTTGTTGTTGTTTTTCCTGCATGGCCATTATCGGAGGCCTGGGCCTTCCTCATTTTTTTGAGTCTGCTCTTCCTACCCAAAATTGCTCTCCCCCTGTCTGCTATCGTGATACGTTCGAATGGATTGGCATCGTCTCTTGACCTCGAACACGGAACCCGCCGCCCGGATATCTATCCCCATTTCCTTCAGACATTTTATATTTTACGACGGACTCATAGATATATTACCAGATTAACGTTCCCGTTCAAAGTATTTTTACTCCGCATAATGGGCAGCGATAGCCGGGAACGGTACCTTTCGGCGGAACGGCAGTGGTCTAAATTATTTTCTGATGAATACAATATAATGCCGGATTATTGGCCCTGCATGGAGGTGCTGCCAATTAAAAAACATTTTCGAACCTGGAGTGTCGTTGTCCTGGCATTGCTGGCCATCATCGGTCTCTATCTTTTTTTTACGGATGACCCCGCCGCCGACATGCGGATCGGGAGCATTTCCCGGGATGAGAAGGAACGGGAGAAGCCCCTGCCGCAGGAACCTGCCGAATTGTTGATCGTGGCCACGGGGGACATCATGGTCCATAAAACTCAATTTCCTTCTGCGCTCAACCCGGCAACGGGTGATTTCGAGTTCGCCAAATGGTTTGCCCCCGTGGAGAAGTATCTACGGGAAGGAGATGTGACCATCGGCAACCTGGAGACGACCCTGGCCGGCGAAGAGTTGGCATACACCGGTTACCCCGCCTTCAACACCCCTGAAAGTTTGGCCGCTGATTTGAAGAAGGCGGGTTTTTCCATCATGTCAACAGCCAACAACCACTGCATGGATCGGCTGGAAGCAGGTGTGCAGAGAACCGCAATGCATCTGGAAAAAGCGGGGCTCGCTTTCACGGGCACGGCACGTTCCGCCGGGGAGCGTGACAATTTTCCGATCATGGAGAAAAACGGTATCCGGGCGGCTTTTCTTGCCTATACATACGGCACGAATGGTATCCCCATTCCCGGCGGGAAAAAGTATCTGGTAAACATGATTGACGAGGATCTGATCAGGAAGGATATCGGATCTGCCCGAAAAAAAGGAGCGGAAATTGTGGTCGTATCCATGCATTGGGGGCAGGAATACAGTCGAGAACCCAACGAGGAGCAACAACAATTGGCCGGGAAGATCATCTCGTGGGGGGGCGACCTCATACTGGGGAGTCACCCGCATGTGCTCCAGCGAGTAGAATTCATCAGCACCGGAGATGAAGAATCACGGAGGGAGGGCGTGGTTGTCTATTCGCTCGGCAACTTCATCGCCGATCAGATCATGAAACATACCGACAGCGGAATGATCCTGCGAATCCACTACCGCCGCGATGAAGAGGGCAGGATCAGCGTGGCAAAGATAAATTGCGTGCCCACCTGGATCCACATCTACAGCCAGGGTGGGCCACGGCAGTTCCGGGTAGTGTCCGTTGATGATGCGCTTGCCGATTACAGAAGGGGGAGTGATCCCCTGCTGAGAGATTATCATGCACAACGCCTGGAAGAGGTGCGGGAAGAAACCCTGGGCCTGATCCGGTTGAACCCGTACCGTGCTAGCCGATGATTGAACGGGAAGGCATGATTTACTCCGTTTTGTACAGCGAGAGCATGATGTCGCGGCGGGATACGATACCAACCAGTTTCTTGTTCCCGTCGATGACCGGGATACGGCTGATGTTATTTTTCAGCATGGCCGTTGCAGCCACTTCCGTATCATCATCGGGAGAAATGGATATCACCCCAGGGGTCATCAGATCCCCGGCTTTCAGTGACATCGCTCTCTTCAGTTCATTGACAAATTTTTTCGGGTCACCAAGATAGATCAGACCGCCCAGGATGTCAAGGTAACCCGGCGCCTGGATGCGCGCCGCCCGCCGGATCAGATCGCCCTCGGTTACCATCCCCACAACCTTGTGGTGATCATCCACCACCGGCAGGCCGCTGATATTGTGTTGCAGAAGCAAATTTGCACATTTTTCGACAGAATCATCAACATGCACGGTAACAACTTCCTCGGTCATGATTTCTCGAATCAACATTTCCGGTTATCACTCCTGATCAATTTTTTGGAGGTGCCGCGCCCGTCGGTGAAACCAGGGCCTTTGCCTCCCCCACTCCCGCTTTTTTGCTGCAAAATGAGCAACAAAATTGTAATGTACGGGCCCGAATCGCCATGGCAACAGCAACCTGGATTCAGCTGTCCCGGCGAAATCGTGGCCGCAAATCCCGGTGAAAGGGGCCAAAAATACTGCTCTCCCAACCCCTGCTTTCCAACGTTTTGAATGTGGCGGGAAAATGCAAAAGGACATCACCGGCCTTGATCCCGCGCCCCTCCGATGCCGCCAGATCGCCGGCAACCCCGTGGATGAACGCCCCGCACAGAGCGGCTTCTTCCACCGGAAGCCCCTGGCCGACCAGGCCAGCAATCAACCCGGTGAGGACATCCCCCGTTCCGGCGGTAGCCAGGGCCGGCCCCCCCGTGGGGTTGACATATGAAAGACCGTTGGGAAAAGAAATCACGGTAGGCGCCCCTTTCATCACCACGACAGTCTTCCATGACCGGGCTATCTTCGCCGGCAATGCAAAGCGATCTCGCTCCACTTCTGCCAGTTGCAAGCCGGTCAGACGCGACATCTCGCCGGGATGAGGGGTGATGATAACCGGCGCCCTGGCTTTCAACAGTATTTCAGGCCCCCGAGCCAGGGCACCGAGCGCACCCGCATCAAGAATCATGGGTACCGGGCAGTCGGGAATAAGTTCCTCCAGTAACCGATAGGTTTCTTCTCCGGGGGTCATTCCGGGTCCCACAGCCAGAACATGGCAGTTTGCCGCCTTCTGCAAAATGATATTCGCGGCATCGTCGGAAATTTCGCCTTTCCCCGTTTCCGGCAAATCCATGGTGATCACTTCCAATGTCTTGGCTTCAAGGATTTGACGGAGGCGCTGTGATGTGGCCACATAAACGAGGCCACCCCCGCCCCGCAATGCCGCTTCACCGGCCAGGGCCGCCGCTCCGGTCATCCCCGGCGAACCGGCCACGATCATTATCTTGCCAAAAGTGCCCTTGTGGGCGTTGCCGGGACGATCGGGCAACAGACGGTAAATCCGGGCCGGGGTGATGACTTCAAGCCCCTCGGGGGGAAGAGCTTCGGGGGGTATGTCTATTTCGGCTACACTGACCCACCCGGCATGATCAGCTCCCGGGTAGAGCATGAGCCCCCTTTTGGGATAAGCAAAAGTGATCGTCCACCAGGCCCGGACAGCATTGCCTCGCACCTCCCCGGTATCAGCATCGATGCCCGAAGGAATGTCCACGGAAAGCACCGGGATCCAGGAAGAGTTCAGGACCCCGATGAGCGAAGCGATCATCCCCTCCACCGGCCTTCCGATCCCCGTTCCCAGGAGGGCATCCACCACCAGATCGGCGCGGTGGATATCTTCCTCCACCATTCCCAGTTGCACATGGTCCTGGATATGCTTGACATAAAGTCCCTTCTTCTCAAGGAAATTCAGGTTTATCCCCGGATCCCCCGAATATGATTCCTTCGGTGCGGTAGACCAGACTGAAAGCTGAAAACCCAGCCGATCCAGGTGACGGGCAACGACCAGGCCGTCGCCTCCGTTGTTGCCGGGGCCTACGAGGATAACCACCCTTCGCGGCAGGGGGTCTATGGACATGATCGCTTCCGTAACCCTCATCCCCGCATTTTCCATCAATGCGATCCCGGGGAAACCGAGATCCTTCATGGTAGTGCGATCCGCCTCCCGCATCGCTGAAGCCGTAACCAGTTTCATGAATTACCCCTCCTTGGCCGATTCAAGGCATCAGGCCTTCAAGATCAATCAAATACTGACAATCAAACATTCTTTATTTTATTCCCCAAAAGGTTTATTATATCCTTCCTTGCGGTGGAGAGGTGTGAACGCTCGGGAAAGGGGAAATAGCCTGTTCAGGTAGTAAGGGGGATCAAGGAGGGGATTCTTCGGTCGCCCCAAAAAACAGGGCTCCCTCAGAATGACAGTACTGGAAATACAGTCTTGCCGAATGACACAATACCAGGGGAAAGAGCGCGGCCTCCCCCCTGTCATTCCGAGCAAGCGGTGTTCAACAAGAACACCAACATGAAGCTATAGAGAAAAATGATGTAGAAACGGTAACACCGGGGTGAAAGAATAGCGCCGCAAGGAATCTCGGGCAGAGGGAAACGTTGTGCTTTACGGGGATAAAAGACCAAGAACCATTTTATAGCGATAGTAAGGGGTACATGAGAAGGGGATTCTTCGGTCGCGGCAAACT
>JAAYSV010000029.1 GCA_012518215.1 Bacillota bacterium | reverse complement strand
TTGTCTTGGCCCATCCTAATGTCACCTCCGTTGCTCTGTTTTATTTAGCAACTTCAGTGTAACTGATGTTGGCTGTGGATGGGCTATTATTTTAACCCCCCGGGCAATTCATTTTACAATTTCCCTTTTTCGTTTCCAAAATAAATAATAAAACATGGATAACCCTTTATTTTTATTTAAACGCGAGTTTTTAAACGAAATTAACAGATTTTATCATTTTTTTAATTATTGCAGCCCTTTTATTTATCTGTTAATATTAATTTACATCTTCAAAAATGAGAGTTATGCACAGTTTTCTGTGGATAAGTGGTCCCTTTTTTGTGGATAAGCTCCCCGTTCTGTTGATAACTTTTTTTGGAGGAAGTTCTTATGACCGTAGAAATAAATTCCCTGTGGGAAAAAGTGCTCGACGAGGCTGAAAGAAAATTGAGCAAGCCCAGTTTCGAAACATGGTTGAAACCAACAAAGCCCCTTTCCATCAGAGAAAACCGCATCATCGTGGAAGTTCCCAATGATTTTACCCGCGACTGGTTGGAAACAAGGCACAAACAACTGCTACTGGATGCCATCAAAAAGGTTTCTCCCACCGATTACGATATTTTCTTTACCTGCGGGTCGGCCCTGGAGGGAAAAAGTTCTTTCGATGACCAGGAAGTTTCCAGTTCTCTTCTTTTTCATCGGCACCGCGTACCGGAGGCCGACCCCCAAAGCATATTATTCAACAATCCGCCATGGCTCAATCCCAAATACACTTTTGATTCTTTCGTTGTGGGAAACTGCAATCGCCTTGCTCACGCGGCATCCCTTGCGGTGGCAGAAGCCCCATCAAGGGCCTACAACCCTCTTTTTATCTACGGCGGCGTTGGCCTGGGCAAAACTCACCTGATGCATGCAATCGGGAATTTTGTAATCAACAATTCTCCCCGGGACAATGTTTTTTATCTGTCGTCTGAGAAATTCATGAATGATTTTATAAATGCCATCCGGGACAACAAAACTGTAGGTTTTCGCAATAAATACCGCAATATAGATGTTTTGCTTATCGATGACATCCAGTTCCTGGCCGGCAAAGAGCAGACACAGGAAGAATTTTTCCATACTTTCAATGCATTGCATGAAAGCAACAAACAAATAATTATCTCCAGCGATCGCCCCCCCAAAGAAATACCCACCCTCGAGGATCGTCTACGTTCCCGTTTTGAATGGGGACTTATAACAGATATCAACAAACCTGACCTGGAAACGCGTATCGCCATTCTCAAGAAAAAAGCTTACCTGGAAAATATAGACATTCCCGATGAGGTCCTGAATTATATCGCCAACAAAATTGAAACCAACATTCGCGAACTGGAAGGAGCCCTGATCAGGGTAATGGCTTTCTCTTCCCTGACCAGCAGCCCCGTCGATTTGAAAATTGCCGATGATGCTTTGAAAAATATTTTGATTGAAAAACAGAAAGATATCAGTGTGGACAGCATCATCAGGGCCACCGCCCAGTACTTCGGCATAACTCCCGAGGAAATCAAAGGCAAGAAAAGAAGCAAGCATATTGTTTTTCCAAGGCAGCTTGCCATGTTGTTGTCACGCGAACTTACAGACCTGTCTCTTCCCAAAATTGGTAACGATTTCGGGGGAAAAGATCATACTACCGTGCTTCATGCCTGCAACAAGATCAAAAATATGGCCTTTGAGTCCGCAGAAATCCGGGAGATGATTGAAAAATTGAAGGACAACATCAAATCTTATTAACAGTTGGTTGATAAAGTTGTTAATTGTCATCTGGATATCCTGTGTTTAAAAAGTTGTTGTTGATAGCAACGCCAGTCTGTGTATAATTTCCCGGGTAAATCAACAACTGCCGGGGTGCGCCACTGCAACAGCAACAGTTATTATACACAGTTTGAACAGGCACTGTTATTATTACTGATTTTTTATATATATAAACTTGATCTTAACAATCAAAGGAGGAAAAAAATGATCATCAAATATTTCCAAGAATCGCTTAGCAAACATCTCGAGGTGGTGGAGAAAGCCCTTCCCGGAAAAACCACCTTGCCCGTACTCAACAATATCCTTGTTCAGAAAAAAGGCAACGAACTGACATTTGTGGCTACCAACCTTGAAATAGGGATAAGGACCACACTTGGAGTGGAAGAACAACAGGTACAACTTGAACCTGCTGACGACGGTTCGCTGAACGAGGTCCTGATGCCTGCAAAAATTATCGATATAATAAGGCACTTGCCCAAAAATCATGAAGTGGAGATCAATGTCGATGAACAAACTTGCAATATTGACATCAGGGGGGGAGAGTCAAAATTCAACCTGAAAGGGGTGATGGCGGACGAATTTCCCGACGTTGAGGAGAAAAAAAATCAAAAGAAGCCCCTGACACTGAAAGAGACGGAACTTAAAAAGATGATCAGGAATACCATTTTCGCCACTTCCACGGAAGAGGCCAGGCCGGCCTTTACCGGAGTGTTGTTTGCGGTCGAGGGGGGCAAGTTGAACCTTATTGCTTCGGATACCTACCGATTGGCTGTCGAAGAAAGAGAAGTTGATCCCTGGGAATATGAAGGCAGCGATTACCTGGTACCGGCCCGGGCTTTGAGGGAACTTTCAAAGCTGTTGATGGATGATGAAGAAGGGGATGTGCTCATCTATCCACAGGACAACCAGCTGATATTTTCTTTCCGCCATGTTTATTTCATCACGAGGTTGATCGAGGAAAAATTCCCCGATTTTCGAAGGGTGATACCCACCGAGGTGATTTCAAAAATCAAATTGAACCGTGCAGATTTTGAGGAAATCATTGGACGGGCTTCGCTGGTATGTGACAATCTGAGCCGGGCGGTGGGCCTTAAACTGAAGGAAAATATGTTGCAGGTTAAAGCTTCTTCGGCGTGGGGGAAGATGGAAGAAGAGATGCCCGTTCATTCCAAAGAGGGGGAAGATATAGAGATTCTGCTGAATGTAAAATTTTTGGCGGACATCTTCAAACTCGGCGAATCCGAAAATGTGGAGATTGAGTTCAGCGGTCGGGAAGCGCCGATGATCATCAGGCCTGAAAATAGCAAGGAATTTCTCTATCTGGTCTTGCCCATCAAAATAGAGAAAACTCTTTAGGAGGCACGGATTGTATCTTGAAAAAATCGGCGTCAATAATTTTCGCAATTATGCGCTTGCCGGTATAGAGCCCGGTCCCAATCTCAATGTAATTTACGGGGAAAATGCACAGGGGAAGACGAATCTGCTTGAGGCAATCTATTTTATCTTTTCCGCCATATCGCATCGCACCCGGAAAGATAAAGAATTGATAAGATGGAATTCAGATTTTTTCAAGATACAGGGCGAGGTGCACCTGGGGGATGGACCGCGAAGCCTGCAGATAGATTATCATCGGTTGAAGGGAAAAACGATAAAAATAAATTACCATCAGATGACCGTTGACCAGTATTTTTCACATTTCCCCGTGGTCATCTTCTACCCACAGGATATATTTCTGCTAACGGGGGGGCCGGCAGTTCGCCGGCGTTTTTTGAATACGGAGATTACCCGGCTTTATCCCCATTATTACCATCAACTGATCAAATATTACCGCATCCTTGCCCAGCGAAACAATATATTGAAAAGCGGGGTTTTTTATCATGATGATTCCCCTGACACATGGGGTGAATTTCTGGCTGATTGCGGCAGCAGGATTATCCGGGAAAGAATAAAATATTTGGGCAGAATGGAGAAGTATGCTTCCCGTTTTCAGGGGTATTTTACCGGTGGCAAGGAAGATATAAAACTGGAATACAAAAGCAAAGTGAACATAAACGGCCTGACAGGGGACGGGGGGAACAAAGGTATACATGAAATAAAAAACAATTTCCTGGAAGCCCTGGAGCGGAGGAAAGAGGAGGAACTGAAAAGGGGATACACGCTGGTGGGCCCGCATGTGGATGACATGTCCGTCTTGCTGAACAACAGGGAAATAAAAAAAGCCTCATCCCAGGGCCAGCAACGCACCACCATTATTTCGCTCAAGATGGCGCAAGCATCGATGCTGAAAGAAGAAAAAAAAGAAGAGCCGCTCCTGCTCATGGATGATTGTTTCTCGGAACTGGATCGGCGCAGAAGCTACCAGGTGCTGGAAATGATCGAGGAAAACAAAATACAATGTTTCATTACCAGTTATGAACGACTGGATCTTCCCGGAAAAATGGAAACATTGTTTTTCAGGATTGATAAGGGGAACATTAGTTGTGGATAATATTGGTGAAATAATAAAAAAAATATTGCACAAGAAAGGTCTCCTGGAGGTCGTCAAACAGCAAGAGGTGTTGATTAAATGGGCAGAGATGGTCGGAGAGAAGATTGCAGCCAGGACAAAGGCGGTTAAAATCAACAAGGGCGTTCTATGGGTGAAGGTGAGTGATTCTGTATGGACACATCACCTGGCGATGTTGAAACCCAAGATATTGACAAGAATGGGGGACAGTTTTGAAAAAGAAACGGTCAAGGACATCTATTTTTTTGTAGGCGAGGTGGAAGGGAACGATACAGTGTCCCCGGAGAGGAGGGAAGACCGGAAGCGTCCATATCTTCAGGATTTCAGCCGTGAGGAAATAGAAGAAATTCTTGAATTGATTCCGAACCAGCAGCAGGAAATAAAGCAGAAAATCAAGATCATACTGGAGAAAGGAAGCAAGGGGCGCTAGTTTATTTTTGTTTTATTATAATTAATTCTCAAGATATGTTATACTTTTAACGGTAGTTTTTTCATGACTGGGGATAACGCCAGGAGCAAGGAGATACTGTATGTTTTTGCACATAGGAGAGTCCCGGATTGTTTTCTCGAAGGACATCGTGGGGATATTCAGTCTGGATATAAGGGACAAAGAGGTGAATCGTCAATTTCTTGAATTTTCCCCCAAAGATGGGGACTTCAAGGATGAAGCTACAGGCGGGGAAAACAAATCGTTCATAGTTACCACAGACAGGGTTTTTTTCTCCCCGATATCATCTTACGCGCTGGCCAGAAGGAAGAAAAAATCCTGATATACCAAACAGCAGAATCGGCATTTTATTTTATTCATGGGGGTAGAATGGATGGTCGGGAAAATAGAAGATAGTATTTACGGTGCTTCTCAAATACAGGTTCTGGAGGGGCTTGAAGCGGTAAGAAAAAGGCCCAGCATGTATATAGGCTCCACTTCCGAACGAGGTCTGCATCAATTGATATTCGAGGTTATAGATAACAGTATCGATGAATCACTGGCCGGCTACTGCAAGAACATAGAAATAGTTATCGATGAGGACAATACTGTGTTTATCAAAGATGATGGCCGCGGTATTCCCGTTGAAGAACACCGGGAAAGCAAGCGGCCCGCCCTGGAAGTGGTCATGACAGTCTTGCATGCTGGTGGCAAATTCAATCAGGAAAGCTACAGCGTGGCAGGAGGGCTGCACGGGGTGGGATTGTCGGTTGTCAACGCTTTGGCGGAATGGTTGGAAGTTGAAGTCAACAGGGATGGAAAGGTATATTATCAGCGTTATGAGAGAGGACGACCAACCGCAGAAATCAAAGAAATCGGGCAGAGAAGGGGGTCCGGAACATCGATCACTTTCAAGGCCGACGATACCATCTTTGAAAACATCAAATATGATTATGATACCGTGGCTCAAAGGTTGCGCGAACTGGCTTTTCTGAACAAGGGGCTGAAGATAAAATTTACCGACAGGCGGATAAAAAAGGAAGATACCTTCATCTATGAAGGGGGGATCTCCTCATTTGTCCGGTATCTGAATAAAAACAAAGAAGTGATTACCGATGACCCGATCCACATAGAGAAAAGCCGGGAAGGGCACCACATGGAAATTGCCCTCCAGTACAACATGGGTTACAGTGAATCCATTTATACATTCGCCAACAACATCAGAACAATCGAGGGAGGTACCCATGAGCTGGGTTTCAAGAGTTCGTTGACGCGTTTGTTGAACGATTTCGGGCGAAAAAGCGGCCTGCTGAAGGACAACCAGCCCAATCTCGGTGGAGATGACGTCAGGGAAGGCCTTACCGCGGTGGTAAGTGTAAAATTGAAAGAACCCCAGTTTGAAGGTCAAACCAAAACAAAACTTGGTAACAGCGAAATCCGTGGGGCGGTGGAAAGTGTACTTTATGAAAATCTGGAGATGTTCTTTGAGCAGAATCCGCATGTGGTAAAAAAAATAATGGAAAAATGTATCCGTGCCTCACAAGCCAGGGAGGCGGCACGCAAAGCCCGCGAGCTGACCAGGAGGCAGAATGCACTGGAGTTCCTTGGCTTGCCTGGCAAACTGGCTGATTGTGTCAGCAAGGATCCTGGCGAGAGCGAGCTGTTTATCGTGGAAGGGGATTCTGCCGGGGGTTCAGCCAAGCAGGCCCGCGACCGTATATTTCAGGCGGTTTTACCCCTGAGAGGAAAAATATTGAACGTGGAGAAGGCACGTTTGGACAGGATCCTTGGCAACGAGGAAATAAGAACGTTGATTACAGCCATCGGCACCGGCATCGGCGAGGAACTGAGGATAGAGAAAGCACGTTACCAGAAGATCATCATCATGACCGATGCCGATGTGGATGGAGCCCACATCCGCACCCTGTTGCTGACCTTTATCTTTCGCTTCATGGAACCGATTATTTCTGCCGGATTCGTGTATATTGCCCAGCCCCCTCTTTACAAGGTAAAAAAGGGACGAATGGAAAGGTATATCTACAACGAGGAAAAATTGGCGGAGTTGTTGCAGGAAATAGGGCATGACAATATTGCCATCCAGCGCTACAAGGGGCTCGGGGAGATGAACCCCGAGCAGTTGTGGGATACAACCATGAACCCGGAGACACGGATCATCAAACGGGTGGAGTTGTTTGATGTTTTTCAAACTGACGAAATACTGGGCATTTTGATGGGGGATAAAGTAGAACCGCGCCGCGAATTTATCGAAACGCACGCACTTGAAGTGCAGAATCTCGATGTTTGATGCGGGACATGGACACCGAATGTCAGGATGAGTATTGAAGGGGAGGAACGATGGACGGCGAAGGAAAAGAAAATGTTGTTCCGATCAACATCCATGAAGAGGTAAAAAGATCATTTCTGGATTACGCCATGAGTGTAATCGTAAGCAGGGCGTTGCCGGATGTGAGGGATGGCTTGAAGCCGGTTCACCGGCGGATTCTTTATGCCATGAACGAGATGGGAATAACTCCGGATAAACCTTATCGCAAGGCGGCCCGGATAGTGGGGGAGGTGCTGGGGAAATACCATCCCCATGGGGATCTTTCTGTTTACGATGCGCTCGTAAGAATGGCCCAGGATTTCTCGACACGTTACCCGCTGGTGGACGGGCATGGCAACTTTGGTTCCCTGGACGGGGATTCGGCAGCGGCGATGCGCTATACCGAGGCCAGAATGTCTTCCCTGTCCATGGAGATGTTGAATAACATCAAAAAAAATACGGTTGATTTTGTACCCAACTTCGACGAGAGCCTGGAGGAGCCAGCTGTGTTGCCTTCCAGATTCCCCAATCTGCTGGTCAACGGGTCGGCCGGCATTGCCGTGGGGATGGCCACCAACATTCCGCCTCACAACCTCGGCGAGGTCATCGATGCCATCATTTTTCTTGTTGACCACCCCGATGCACATATCTTTGAAATCATGCATTTTATCAAGGGGCCTGACTTTCCCACGGGGGCGGTGATTGCCGGGAAAGAGGGGATCAGACAGGCCTATCTGACCGGACGGGGCATTATAAAGGTACAGGGCGAAGTCGTTGTGGAGACATCCAGGAAACAGAGAGATGTTATCGTTATCAAGGAAATACCCTATCAACAGAACAAGGCGCGGCTGGTTGAAATAATTGCCGGATTGATCAAAGAGAAAAAGATAGAGGGTATTGCCGACATGAGGGATGAATCAAATCGCCTCGGGGTCAGAATCGTTATGGAATTGAGGCCGGGGGTCAATCCCCATATCCTCATCAATCAGTTGAACCGCTTTTCACCATTGGAACAAAGTTTTGGAATCATCATGCTTGCCCTGGTTGACGGGGAACCGCGGGTTTTGAATCTCAAGGAAATGCTGCATTACTATATTGAACACCAGAAGGATATAATCATCCGACGCACCAGGTTCGATCTGGAGAAAGCGGAAGAACGTGCTCATATCGTGGAGGGGTTACGTATCGCCCTTTCCAATCTGGACGAAATTATAAAATTGATCAGGGCTGCCAGGGATGTGCCCACTGCTCGCCAGGAATTGATCGACAGATTCAATCTTAGCCAGATTCAAGCCCAGGCGATTCTGGACATGCGGCTCCAGAAATTGACCGGCCTTGAACGGGAAAAACTGGAAGAGGAATACAGGGAACTCAAAACAAACATTGCTCGATTCAAGGAAATTCTTGCTGACGAAAGGCTTGTTTTGAAAATAATCAAGGACGAATTGAGGGACATAAAAAAGAAACACGGGGATAGCAGACGAACAAAAATCATCGAAGCCAGGGAATTTGACGAAACCGATTACATTGTCGAGGAGGATGTCGTCATCACCTTGACCCAGAAAGGATACATCAAGAGAATGCCCCTTGACTACTACAAGAACCAGCGAAGGGGAGGCAAGGGGATAATCGGGGCAAAGACCCAGGACAAGGATTACGTGATTCAGATGCACACCTGTTCGACGCATAGCATGTTACTGTGCTTTACCAACAAGGGAAGGGTTTATCATATCAAGACATATGAAATACCCGAAGCGCGTCGGAGATCAAGAGGCACGGCCATGGTAAACCTCCTGCCGTTTCAGGAGGGAGAATATATTACGACCATCATGCCCATACAGGATTTTCAGAAAGACCAGTTTTTGCTGATGGTCACGGCACGAGGCTATGCCAAACGAACATCGATCAAAGCTTTCAGCCGTGCCCGCAAATCGGGATTGATAGCCCTGACGCTTGCCGGAGACGATGAGCTCGTCAATGTTATTTTGACCGAGGGGGAAGAGCAGGTTATCATCGGAGCCGACTCGGGCCATTTCATCCTCTTCAAGCAGGAGGATGTCAGGGCCATGGGAAGGACAGCGCGAGGTGTAATCGGCATGAGATTGCACCCTGGTGCCAGCGTTATCGGTGCAGACATCATCAAGGATGAAGATCTTTACACTATCTTGATCACATCCAAGGGGTTCGGGAAAAGAGTTTCCCTGAAAGAGATGCGTGTACAAAAAAGAGGGGGAAAAGGAGTCTTTGTCATCAAGACAGATGCCGAGCGCGGTAAATTAACCAGCTTCAAGTTGATCGCCGGCAAGGAGGAATTCATTGTAGGGACGGCAAAGGGTGTCATCCTGAGGCTCAACGCCAGGGGCATCCCGGTACAAAAAAGATACTCTCGTGGCGTGATTCTGATGAGGGTTGACAAGGATGATAATGTCATCATCCTGACGGATATCGATTAGAAACCTCCCCGTACATAACGGTCGGGGGAGGTTCCAACGTTGCGAAAAAAATGGGTTGTTGGCGGAAAAATCACAGTATGGGTTCTGGTTTTCTTTTTTTTGTTGGTCGGGAATCCAGGGTGTTACCCCATGGCGCCGGGTGATGGTCCTTCATTCAGTGCGGATGTGGTGGTAATCGGGGGGACGGTAGCCGCTCATGTAGCGGCTCTTGAAGCCTCCAGGAGCGGGGCCAGGGTTCTGGTTTTCTGGAGCGGGGACGAGGAAGATTATCCCGGCATCGTTGAAGAAGGGATCATCGCGAGGGACAACCTTGCTGGACATGAGCTTGCGGTGGAAATGCCCGAGATGCCATTGATCGAGTTTTCCGACAGTAACGGTGTCCTCGAGGGGGGGGAGGGGCTTGCCGGGATGGCGGACGAGCGCGCCCCAACGGCAGCACGCTGGTTGGAAAAAGAATTGAAAATAGGTTTCAAAGTCGAAAAAGAAAATTCATATTACCGTTACACTTTTGAAAAACCATTGATATTGGCGGAAATCAAAGAAAATCTGCGCCAAGCCGCTATCAAATACGGTGTAATATATTTTGATGCTGTAAAACGACTGGATGGCAGAAAAACAGGGAAAAATCGTCTGGAATTGCAGGTGCAAACTGCAGATTGCGACCGGATTTCCGTTCATACCCGAACAATAATTGTTGCTGACGGTGGGTTCCTGGGAAATGCATCATTGATGAAAAAACTTGCTCCCGGGGTCAGGGGAGGGGATTTTCGCCCGGGTAACAGGGCGATGGGGTTGAGTATTGCCCGGGAAATGGAAGCGGAATTGACAGAGATAGATTCTTTTGCCTGTTTCCCCGAGATATATGGCGAGGAAGACGGGAAATGGCACCGGAAAACCCCCGGGGGCAGCTGTTTCATGGTGAACGAGGAGGAAATTATACCTCTGGAAAATGTCAGTACCGATACATTGTGCGATCTCCTTTCTTCCAGAAAAAGCCGCACCAATATCATTGTGGTGGAAGAGGCATCGCTGCAGGGGAGTGACGGGGAAGAATATTTTGCACGCTTGAGCGGTCCGGCGGAATTCGAAAAAAAATATGGGTTCGAGATACCGGTTCAGAAACAGGAAAAAGTCGGCCCGATCGGTGCGCTGAAGGCAGCTCCCGTGAGGCTGACGGCCTGCTACTGCCTGGGAGGTTTGATGACAACTCCTTCCGGGGCAGTGATAACCGGGGCGGGCGTGGAAGGTATTTACGCTGCCGGGGAAGCTGCAGGAAGTATTCAGGGAGAGAAGTTGATTCCGGGCACCCTGCTTGCGGAGTCAATAATGTCCGGCATTCTGGCGGGGCGCAATGCTGCGGCCGAGGCGATCTGGTAATGGTCTGCAAACACCGGGCATATGACGCGGGAGGATTTTATGAGAAGAATGAAGATAACCGACACTACCTTGAGGGATGCCCACCAATCCTTGTTGGCTACGAGGATGCGCCTTGAAGAAATGTATCCAATACTTGAAAAGATGAACCAGGTCGGGTATTACTCGATGGAAGTGTGGGGCGGTGCAACTTTTGATTCATGCATGAGATTTCTCGATGAGGATCCCTGGGAGAGGCTCAACAAACTCAGGTTAAAATTGAAGGATACCAGGTTGCAGATGCTGCTCAGGGGACAGAATCTTCTAGGTTACAGGCATTATCCCGATGATGTGGTAGATAAATTTGTCGAATACTCCATCAAAAACGGCATCGATATCATCAGGATCTTCGATGCCTTGAACGATGTCCGCAATATGAAGAAAGCCATTGAGGCAACCAAAGAAGCGGGGGGGCATGCCCAGGGTGGTATTTCTTATACCATCAGCCCCGTTCATGACCTGGATTATTTTGTGGGGATCGCCACCGAATTGAAAATGATGGGGGTGGATTCCATATGCATCAAGGACATGGCTGGCCTTATCACCCCCATGAATGCGTACAATCTTGTGTTCAAGCTGAAGAATGAGGTTGGCTTGCCGGTTCAGATCCATTGTCATTATACCAGCGGGATGGCCTCGATGTCCTATCTCAAGGCCATCGAAGCGGGCGTGGATATCATTGATACGGCTACCGCTTCCCTGTCATTGGGAACCAGTCAGCCACCCACGGATAGCATGGTGGCAGCTTTGCAGGGGACACCCCACGATACCGGTATGGATATCGGCCTTCTTTCAGAAATAAGTGACTATTTCAAAACGGTGCGGGCCAACTACAACATCCCGCTGGATGTCGTCATGGGTGTAGATACAAATGTCCTGAGCTATCAGGTGCCAGGTGGAATGATCTCCAACCTTGTATCCCAGCTGGAGGCCCAGAATGCATCGCATCTTATCGGGGAGGTCTTGAAGGAGGTTCCCCGGGTAAGAGCGGAATTGGGCTATCCACCGCTGGTTACACCTTCAAGCCAGATCGTCGGGACTCAGGCAGTGGTCAACGTGCTGCTGGGTGAAAGATACAAGATGGTCTCTACCGAAGTGAAAAATTATCTGAAAGGACTGTACGGATTGCCTCCCGGGAAAATTGACGAAGATTTGCGCAGCAAGGTGCTGGGAGGAGAAAACCCGATTACCGGAAGGCCGGCTGATCTGCTGGAACCACAGATGGAAAAAGCGCGCAAGGAAATAGAGCCCTATCTGAAAAAAGAAGAAGATATCCTTTCATACATCCTTTTTCCCAATGTGGCTTTGAGTTTTTTCAAACGTCGCTGCGGGGAAGAACCGCCTTTGGGGAAGGAGGGCCGGGAGAAAAAGGAGACTGCGGAAGCGGGAAAGGTGTCTCTTGACTGTATTTACGGAGTAGATCATGACCTGATCGGTTCGATCAGCGGTAATCTATATTATCCCGCATAGTTCAGTTAAACTTTGTCAATCTTGACACTAATTAGAGCGGGTTGTATAATTTTTCTCATGAAACAGTAAATAATAAGATGCTGAAAAGCAGCAGAGGAGCGTTCAAATGAAGAGGACTTACCAACCCAAAAAACGCAAGAGAAAAAAGGTACATGGCTTTATGCAGAGAATGAGTACCAGGGGGGGGCGCAGGATAATCAGGCGCCGCCGCCTCAAAAAAAGAAAGGTGCTCACTGCCTGATCCGGACAGAATGAAAGAAAAAATAAACAGAATACGAAAAAACCATGAATTTATGCGCGTTTACAGGGAGGGACGGAGGATACCGGGCCGCTACAGTGTCCTGGTTTTTATAAAAAACGGGCTTGAAATAAACAGGTTTGGGTTTTCCATCAGCAAGAAGGTGGGCATAAGTGTTCGACGCCATCATATCAAAAGGCTGTATGTCGAATCTTTGCGGCGCATGGAGGGGAACCTAAAAAAAGGATATGACTTTGTAGTTATAGCCCGCAGGCAGGCAGCGACGATGGATTATCATGATTGTTACAAGGAATTGGAAAACATGTTGCACAGGTTGCGACTGTGGAGTGATGGAGGAAGGGTTGGATGAAAACAGTATTTTTGTATCTGATCAGTTTTTACCAGAGATTTATTTCTCCTCTTTTTCCCCGTACCTGCCGATTTTACCCTACCTGTTCCCAGTACTGCTACGAGGCAATCAGCAAATATGGCGCTATCAAGGGCGGATTTATGGGGTTATGCAGACTTATGAAATGCCATCCTTTTCACCCAGGCGGTTATAACCCGGTAAAATAAAAAGAGAAAAGAAAAGGAGTAAAACATGGGTGAGCTTTTCAATGCGATCGCATCATTTTTCAGTATTATTTTCAGTTATATTTATACGGTCGTGCCGAATTTTGGCGTCACGATCATCCTTTTCACCATTCTGGTCAAACTGGTAATATTTCCACTTAACAATCAGCAAATAAGGTCAGCCAGAAGGATGCAGTTGCTCCAGCCGGAACTGAAGAAGATCCAGCAGAAACACAAGGACAACAAGGAAAAACAAAACGAAGAAGTAATGAAATTCATGCAAGAAAACAAGGTTAACCCGTTCGCCGGATGTGTCCCCCTGCTGATCCAGTTTCCCATTCTGCTGGGCGTCTTTACCATGTTGAAAAACATAGAGTCTTTTGGCATTACCGAGCTGGCACATTTCAATCCCTATATTTTCCCCTTTCTGGCCGGCACCTCTTTTGATTGGGGCAACCTGTTGTTGATCGACTCTTTCTATATCTTGCCGGCCCTGGCGGGGATCACGACTTATCTTTATTCCAGATTGAGCATGACCGATCCCAACCAGAAAATGTTTCTTTATTTGATGCCGGTGATGCTATTTTATTTTGCCCTCAAGCTTCCATCGGGACTGGTGTTGTACTGGGTGATAAACAACTTTCTATCCGTGGGACAGCATTATTATCTGAATAGCAGGGATAAGAAAGAAGCGGAGGTAGTGAGCAAATGAACCTGAAAATTGAAGTTACCGACAAAACGGTAGAAGGCGCTATTGAAAAAGGGCTCGAAGAACTGGGGATCAAAAGAGATAATGCGCAAATAGAGATATTGTCCGAGCCAGGGACGGGCTTCCTGGGGGGGTTGCTTGGAAACAAACTGGCCAAGATTTCCATCGCTGCGAAAATGGAGCCGCAGGAATACGCGGAAGATGTGGTCAGCACCGTTCTTTCATCGATGGGCCTGAAAGGGCAGGTACATGTGGAGCAGACAGAGGAAAATATATGGATAGATGTTTCGGGGGAAAAAATGGGCATCCTGATCGGACGCCGGGGACAGACACTCAACTCGTTGCAATATCTGGTCAATATCATTGTCCGGCGTCAGTACGAAAATTTTTCCGGCAGGGTCATTGTCGATGCGGAAAATTATCGGGAAGAAAGGGAACGCTCACTCATTCAGCTGGCGCAAAATGTGGCTTACAGGGCCGAGAAACAGCACCAGGCCATAACACTGGAACCGATGAATCCTCAAGAAAGACGTATAATCCATATTTCCCTGAAAGAAAATCCGAACATAAATACATACAGCACCGGGGAAGAACCGTACCGGAGGGTGGTTATTTCCCCGGCGGAATAAATGGCGCGGTTAAAAAAAACGGAGGGTCCTGCCGCCTTGAAGATCAAGGCGGTTTTTGTCATTAAAACTTGGTTGAAAAACAGATCAAGGAGCATGGAAAAACAATGGCAGGGAAAGAAAAAGGCAGTGAAACAGATACCATTGTTGCAATCTCCACGCCGGTTGGGGTTGGGGGGATAGGGATTGTCCGCTTCAGCGGGGCGGGAGCTTTTGATATCGGGCAGAAGGTTTTCAGGCCCAGGAGGAGGGGCGAGGGGGAGTATCCGCGTTCCCACCGCCTGTATTACGGGTTTGTAACAGACAGGGAAGGGGATATTCTGGACGAGGTCATGGTCTCATTCATGAGGGCACCGACAACCTATACCAAAGAGGATATCGTGGAAATCAATTGCCACAGCGGCATTGTCTCCTTGAGGGCGATCCTCAACAGGGTTTTGGAGGAAGGCGCTCGGCTGGCCGAACCGGGTGAGTTCACCAGGAGGGCCTATCTGAACGGCCGTATAGACTTGAGCCAGGCCGAAAGCGTTCTGAATCTGATCAACGCCCGTTCGGAAAAAGCCCTTAAACATGCGGCAAAATTTATCAAGGGGGATCTCTCACCGGAGATAAGGGGATTGAGAGACAGGATCATGGATCTGATCATGCATGTTGAAGCATCCATAGATTTCCCGGAGGAAGTGGAGGATATTGATTCCGGTTACCTGAAAGCGGAACTGGACGCAGTGGAGGAGAAGGTCCGCGGCCTGTATGTGAGTGCGGAAAGAGGAACGGTATTCCAGGAAGGGCTAAAAGTGTCGATCGTTGGAAAGCCGAACGTCGGCAAATCTTCACTGCTCAATACCCTGATTCAGAAACAGAGAGCCATCGTTACGGAAATACCGGGGACAACCAGGGACACCCTCCAGGAACAATTGAATATCAAGGGTATTCCCATCTCTTTGATTGATACGGCCGGAATAAGAAAAACACGTGACCCTGTTGAAAAAATGGGGGTAATCCGCTCGAGGGAAGCAATTGCCACGGCGGACCTGGTATTGTTGATGATGGATGCATCCTCGGGCATCGGAAATGAGGATCTGGATATTATCAACATCATCAAGGAAGAAAAGAAAAGGTACATTGTAATTGTGAACAAGATCGATCTGGGCAAGGTCATTACCAATGAAGCGATAACCAACTGTCTTCCCGAAGCCAAAATAATCGAGCTTTCGCTCAAAAACAAGGAAGGCCTGGATGGGCTTGAGGAGAGCATCGCCTCTGTCGTGGAAGAAGGCCATATCTCATCCGGGGAAAGTTTGATGATCCTTAACTTGAGGCATAAACAGGCGCTCGCGGAAGCTCTGGATTTATTCGTAGAAATGGGTACGGATTCAAAGCACAAGCCCCTGGAAGTTATCGCCGAAGAGCTGAAGGGGATCGAGGAAAAACTGGGGGAAATAACCGGAGAAACGGTTTCCGACGATCTGTTGGAAAAGATATTTTCCAATTTCTGCATCGGGAAGTGACAGGGGGTAGTCTCATGAATAAACTTATCAAACAGGGGCTCGAAAAAATAGGGATCGAAGGAGACGAGAAAAAGATTGAACTGTCGGCCCGGCACCTCCTGGCCGTTCGGGAAGCCTCCCGGAATTTAAACTTGACTGCCGCAAAGGATATCGGGGATTTGATAGAAAAACACTATCTCGATTCCCTTTTTTTTCTCAAACACTGCAAATTTGTGGAGGGAACATTGCTTGATCTGGGAACCGGGGCAGGTTTTCCGGGAATTCCCTTGAAAATATTTTCGCCACAAATATCCCTCTGTCTGCTCGATTCGTCCCGGCGCAAAATCAATTTTTTGAAATATCTCCTGCAAAAAATGGCCTTGCAGAATGCAAGTTGCCTCCGCGGGCGGGCGGAGGATTACGGCTGGAGAGAGGAATACCGGGAAAAATTTCAATACGTCTGTAGCCGGGCAGTGGCCCCCATGCCGGAATTGCTGGAAATGGGTCTGCCCTTCGTGAGCATCGGGGGGATAATGATCGCTTACAAGGGGCCAAAAGGGGAGGAAGAAATACAGGGAATAGGCCCTTTATTGGAATTAATGGGGGGAAAATTGGAGAAAAGGATCTTTTATGAATTGCCGTCCGGCGGCAGCCGCGTTCTGTACATATTCAGAAAGGTAACAGATTCTATGCCCAGATACCCCCGCCGAAGAACCAAACCCGTAAATATATCCATCAAATAAATCTTTATTGGCAGGTAAGAAATAACCTTTGTCGAATAATTTGTCAAAAGGATAATATTTGCAAGGGTGGTGAGTTTTGTGAAAGAAGGAGGCAGGTTTATTTCCTGGGTGGATGGAACCGCGGAAAAAGACAAGATTGTTTTTGTAGAAATAGATAAGATCGAACCAAACCCCTATCAACCGCGCCAAAGTTTTGATGAGGAAAAAATAGAGGAGTTGGCCAGGTCCATCAAAACGTACGGATTGCTCCAGCCGATTATTGTACGAAACAAGCGTGGAGGGGCCGGCTACCAGTTGGTGGTGGGGGAAAGAAGATATCTGGCTTGCAAGAGCCTGGGGATGAGGAAGATCGCGGCAGTTGTCAAGGACCTCACCGACAATGCGGTGGCCACGGTTGCTCTTATTGAAAACCTGCAGAGGGAAGATCTGAACTTTATTGAGGAGGCGGAAGGGTATGCCCGCCTGATCGATGATTTCGGGTTTACACAGGAGGTGTTGGCACAAAGAATCGGGAAAAGCCAATCTACAATTGCCAACAAACTGAGATTGTTAAAATTGCCGGACAGGGTAAAAACTCTTCTCGTCAAGGAAGAATTGACAGAACGCCATGCCCGGGCATTGTTGAAGCTTCCTACCAGGGAAGAGCAGGAAAAGATGGTTGCCGAAATAATAAAAAGGGATATGAATGTCAGGCAGACCGAAAATAGAATCGAGGAGATGTTAAAAAGGCCGGTTGTCAAGGATGATTGGGGATATCGGAAGGCTGTAGTTACGGACCTGCGAATTTTTTTGAATACCATTCGCCAGGCCATATACATCATCAGGAAATCCGGGTTAAACCCCGAAGTAATTGAAAATGACCTGGACGAACACTATGAGATCATCATCAAATTGCCCAAGAAGCAGAAGCGGAAGAAAAAAATAAATCAATTCAAAAACAAACAAACAACAACCTGAGGGCCCCTTAAAAAAAGAAAAAAGTGAACAAGGGCCGGGTTAAGTTTTTCAAAGGAGAAGAGCATGAACCGGGTTATTGCCATTGCCAACCAGAAGGGTGGGGTAGGAAAAACAACTACCGCCGTGAACTTGAGTGCTTCGCTGGCATATCTGGGGGAGGAAGTGCTGCTGGTAGACATCGATCCCCAGGGAAATGCAACCAGCGGGCTGGGTATCGAAAGAGATAGAATAAGGGGATGCATCTATGATGTTCTGATCAACGAAATGCCCATAGAAAGGGTAACGGTTGACACAAAATACGAACGGCTGAGAGCTGTACCGGCATCGATACAGCTGGCCGGGGCAGAGGTGGAACTCGTCCTGTCCATTTCACGTGAGGTCAAACTCAAGGAGGCATTGAGCGCAATCGCGGACAAATATTCCATAATTATTATCGATTGCCCTCCCTCCCTGGGGCTTCTGACCCTCAATGCGCTGACAGCTGCGAGTAGCGTGATCATTCCCATTCAGTGCGAATATTATGCTCTCGAAGGTCTGGGGCAGCTGATGAATACCATCAACCTGGTAAAAAAACATCTCAACCCGAACCTGTACATAGAAGGCGTGGTATTGACCATGTTCGATGTGCGCACAAACCTTTCAGCGCAGGTGGCTGAAGAAGTCAAGAACTATTTTAATGAGATGGTATACCGGAACATCATTCCACGAAATGTCAGGCTAAGCGAAGCGCCAAGTTACGGCAAACCTATCATTGAATATGACCCGCGAAGCAAAGGTAGCGAAGTTTATCTGGGGCTGGCACGGGAGGTGATAGACAGATGAGTACCAGGAGAAGGTTGGGCCGGGGGCTGGAGTCATTGATACCCAAATACCCCGAAGGAGAAAGCGAAGTTGCAACGATAAGGGAAATTCCGGTTGGCAAAATCAAGGCAAATCCATATCAGCCCAGAACGGCATTTGATGAAGAAAAACTGAAAGAGCTGGCCAATTCGATAGCAGAGCATGGCATTATCCAGCCGCTCATTGTTTCAAATGAACCGGGTGGATACGTTCTGGTAGCCGGGGAAAGAAGATTGCGAGCAGCCCAGATCGTCGGGTTGGACAAAATACCCTGTCTGGTAAGGGATGTTGATCCGGAGAACAAAATAAAACTGGCTCTGGTGGAAAACCTGCAGAGGGATGATCTAAACCCTATCGATGAAGCCAAAGCATATCAATGCCTGATTGAGGAATTTGGGTTTACGCAGGAGAAGATTGCGAGGTCACTGGGAAAAAGCAGATCGGCCATAGCCAACACGTTGCGGCTACTTTCATTGCCGCCGGATGTCCGAAAAGAAGTGGCCTCCGGCAAACTTAACGCGGGGCAGGCGCGAGCACTGTTGGGCATCGGGGACGAACAGAAGGTGATCACGATGGCCCGGGAAATAATGGAGAAAAAAATAAACGTACGACAGGTCGAAAAAAGGGTGGCTGCCGCAAAAAGAAAGAAAGAAAAAAGCGCTCCTGCAGAAGAAGACCTTTTTATCAGGGAGTTGAGAGAGGAAATGCAGAAACATCTAGGCACAAAAGTCAAAATAAACGAAGGAGCAAAATCGGGGAATATTTTGATTGAATTTTATGGTTACGATGATCTCCAACGGCTTGCAGAGCTGATTCTGGGTATGAAATAAAAACCTTCCAAAATGTTTCACGTGAAACATTTTATGAAAAGGGGCTGACCGTCTGTTTCAAAAAACAAGGTGGCAACGAGTGTGGCCGGAGCAAGATTGCAAAACACAAGCCCCGGCCACGGCCAGATTCCGGGCAGCGGTTTTTCGCGGCATTATTTGATGCTGTCTCAAATATCCTCTAGTGTCATTTTCTTTACCATGGATGGCGGGGGATGGGATGAACTGGATTGACCTGGCAATAATAAGTATCTGCCTGTGGGGTGGCGTGGAGGGGTATCTCAAGGGAGCCAGGGTCATGATCCGAAAAATACTGATCATCTGCCTGGCAATATTGCTGGCCAATGTTTTTAAAGGTTACTTTGTTTATTATTTTGTAAATGCATTTGCCCTGGATGAAATGCTTCAGCGAGCTGTCTTCGCGAGCACGACCGTGCCGGTATCCAGCAGTTCCATGGGCATGGTAAAAGAAATTATCAATGATCTCCCTCTGCCGGAGATATTCAAGGAAGAGATCTGGCAGAGGCTTGTGGACAATAAATATGGCCTTTGTAAATACTGCCCCGAGTTTTTACATCTTGCAGAGATGGTAAATGAATTGGTGCTAAAAACAGTATCTTTCTTTTTGGCTTTGTGCCTGTGGACAGGTTGGATGAACCTCCTGAAGGATGTATGGGGCAAAGATAACGAATGTTTTTCATCTGGCCGGAGGGAAGAAGCATGGCGGTGGGGTGGGGCTTTTCTTGGGCTTTGCAGACATGGCCTCATGGTCAGTTTTTTTATCGGGATCGCAAGCGTGTGCCTGTTGATCTGCCCACCGGCAGCCCGGATTTTTGACATCGACGGTTCCGTTCTGGGGAACCTGGGGTTGACGGTTTTCAATTTGTTCAATGTTTGGTAGTTTTGGCCAAACATGAAGGTATTGATCTCCGAAAAGAGAAATGTATATCTTGATTTGAGGCAACATGAAAAGCTGAAACTTGTAAAAAAAAGGGTTGGAGGGATGGTTTTATGTTGCTCATTCTTCTGGGGCCACCTGGAGCGGGTAAAGGAACGCAGGCGGAGCAAATTTCAGAGAAGTACAATTTGTTGCATGTTTCCACGGGGGAAATACTGAGAGAGGCAATCAAGAAGGGTATGCCCCTGGGAATCAAGGCCAGGGAATATATCGATCGGGGGGAGCTGGTTCCCGATGAAGTTATCGTGGGGGTCATCGAGGAAAAACTGGAAAGTGATGGCGGAGCAAATGGCTTCCTTCTGGATGGTTTTCCCCGAACCGTAGCTCAGGCACGCTCGCTCGACGGTGTTCTGGAAAGGAAAGAAAAATCGATAGATGGTGTTATTCTTATCGATGTGGATGAAGAAGAGCTGGTGTTGCGGTTGACCGGGCGCAGGGTGTGCCGGGATTGCGGCGATGGGTATCATGTCAAATTTCTTCCTCCCCAGGTTCGGAATGTTTGTGATCGATGCGGGGGAGAACTTTACCAGCGGGATGATGACAATATAGAGGTTGTAAAGCAAAGAATGCATGTTTATCGGGAACAAACAGAACCCCTGATAGCCTATTACAAGAACAACAATTTACTTGCCAGGGTTGATGGCACTCAGGATGTAGAAGGTGTTTTCAGGCAGATCAGCAGGTTGCTGGACAATATGGCCTGAATGTGGGGTGTCGCGCTGTGGCCAAATATTCGCTGGGGCAGATTGTAAGTTTGAAAAAAAAGCATCCCTGTGGCGAGAATCGGTGGAAAATAATCCGTATAGGCATGGATTTTCGCCTCAAGTGCGAAAAATGTGGGAGGAGCGTCCTTTTACCCCGGGCCAGGTTCGAGCAGCGGGTAAAAGAAATTCTTGAAGATAACAAATAAACAAACATTACCTTGGAAAGGATGAATTGTTTGTCGGTTAGCTGTGGGATAGTCGGGTTACCAAATGCAGGCAAGTCGACCCTTTTCAAAGCATTAACCTCTATACCTGTGTTGATAAAGGATTATCCCTTCACCACAATCGAACCGAACGTGGGCCTGGTTCCTATCGTTGACGAACGTCTCGATTCCCTGGCTCTCATCTCCAAACCAGAAAAAATCACCCCCGCATATCTAAAAATTGTTGATGTGGCAGGGTTGGTTGAAGGTGCCAGCAGGGGGGAAGGTTTGGGGAATCAGTTTCTGGGGAATTTGAGGGAGGTTGATCTGCTTATTCATACGCTTGCCGACTATGAAAAGGGACTTCAGGGAAGTGCATCAGGGGAAGAACTGGTCGAGAAGGCTGAAACCGTGAACCAGGAATTGATTCTATCCGATCTGGCGGCAATTGAACGTCGCATATCGAAGACAGAGAAAAAAACGAGAGGCGGAGAAGATGCTGCCGAGGAATTGGCAAGCTTGAAAAGGGCGCATGTTCATTTAAATAATGGGCAGCCACTGGTCATGATGGAAATGAGTGGCCATGAAGTCGACTTCTTGCAGGAATCAAACTTGCTTACAGGAAAGCGATCGATCTATGTCCTCAACCGCAATGAAGAGAATGTACACGATGAAATACCGCTTGAGATAAAAGAATACGCTGAAAGGCAGAAGGCGTCATTGGCAGTGGTATGTGCCAAGCTGGAGGCCGAGCTTCAGGAGCTGGAGCCCGGGGAAAGGGAACTCTTTCTGACGGAATACAAACTGGGCAAAACAGCATTGAACAACATCGTGGACATCTGCCGAAAGGCGCTGGGGCTGATAACTTTTTTTACCATCAAGGGTGTTGAGACCAGGGCATGGCTGATCAACGACGGCACCAGAGTCGGCGTTGCAGCCGGCAAAGTGCATTCTGATATGCAAAAAGGATTCATTTCTGCCGAGGCAATCTCTTTTGACAAACTGGTAGAATGCGGATCGTTGGCTGCAGCCAGGGAAAAAGGTTTGATCAGAACGGAAGGCAAGAATTATGTTGTCCATGATGCCGATGTCCTCCTTTTTCGTTTTTCCAGTTCATAAATATTTCCCAGGGAATAAAGCCTCTTCAAATTTTGTTGATTTCTCCGGGGGAAAGATAAAGAAAACATTTGTATCTATGCGGGTAACGGAATGCATCTGCGGATTTCGTATACGACAGGGCAAATCGGGAACTGTCCAAAGTGGCGTTTTTACATGACTGAAGCGGGAATTGATGGTTGACAAGTTGGGTTTCAAATAGATATAATTTTAAAGATAATTAATCGATTGTTGAGGGAGCAATGGGAAGCTCGGAGGGTGGTACCTTCTAGCACAATTTGTGGTTCATGCAAATTGTTGGCTTGTCCCTTTGGGCTTCAATCCGGTCATTCAGATGCAGGTGAATTTTCAGCCCCGTGAAGGAAAACGGTCAACATTGATATGGTTACGGGGTTGTAATCAGGTCAAGCCTTTGCCTGCAGAGGCGGGGGCGTTTTTATTTGTAATATTCTTGGAGGGATTATATTGTCGTTAAAAATTTATTTGAACGGGAAAATAGTACCAGAAAATGAGGCCAAAGTATCAGTTTTTGATCACGGGTTTCTTTATGGGGATGGAGTCTTCGAGGGTATCAGGGCATACGGGGGACGTGTTTTCATGTTACGAGAACATATCAAGCGCCTCTATGATTCTGCACGGGCTATAACGCTGGCAATCCCCTGTTCCCAGGAAGAAATGGCCGATGCGGTATTGCTTACTGTGAAGGAAAACAAACTCATGGATGCCTATATCAGGGTGGTGGTTTCCAGGGGGACCGGTGACCTGGGACTGGATCCCCTGAAGTGCAAAAAGGCTTCCGTGGTCATCATTGCTGACAAGATCAATCTTTTTCCGGACGAGCTCTACAGAAAAGGTTTGAAAGTGATCACCGTCAGCACTCGCCGCAATATACCGGACGCTCTTGCCCCGCAAATCAAATCATTGAATTACCTGAATAACATCATGGTAAAAATTGAAGCAAACAACGCCGGAGTGATGGAAGCCATCATGCTCAACAACAACGGTTTCGTGGCGGAAGGATCCGGAGACAACATTTTTATCATGAGGGGCGGCAAACTGATCACGCCTCCTTCCCATGTCGGGATACTGGAAGGGATTACGCGCAATATTACTATCGAATTGGCCAGGGAGATAGGGATCCCGGTTGAAGAAGCGCCCTTCACCAGTTATGATCTTTATGTCGCCGATGAATGTTTTTTGACAGGTACTGCCGCGGAAATAATTCCTGTAATTGAAATAGATGGCCGGACCATAGGCCAGGGGGTTCCCGGTGAAAACACCGTGCAGTTGATGAAATTATTCAAGGAGCAGACCGACGTCAGCGGGACAGAAGTATATCCTCAATAAAAAGGGCCCCACAAAAAATTGCAGGCATTGCCAGGAAGGGACAGAATGATTGTTAACATGATAGGCAATGGGACTTTTTTCTTTGAAACCGGTGGCGGATGGGAGAAAACCACAGGGCTTGAAATCGGGAGGTCTGAACATGCGTAGTGATGATGTTACCAGAAGTGCCGAAAGGGCGCCCCATCGCTCGTTGTTTGCAGCCATGGGATACCATGAAAAGGAATTGAAGGGCCCGCTGGTGGCCGTTGTAAACTCGGCCAATGAAATCGTTCCCGGGCATATTCATTTGCCCCGTATTGCCTCCGCGGTCAAGACCGGGGTGGTTATGGGTGGAGGGACACCGATTGAATTTTCGACAGTGGGTGTCTGTGATGGCATCGCCATGAATCATCAAGGAATGCACTATTCCCTGGCCAGCAGGGAAGTGATTGCCGACAGTATAGAATGCATGGTCGAAGCACATCGTTTCGATGCCATGGTCATGATTACAAATTGTGACAAGATAACCCCGGGGATGTTGATGGCGGCTGTCCGCCTGAATATCCCCGCGCTGATCATCAGCGGTGGGCCGATGCTGGCCGGTGAGCTGGATGGGAAAAAGATAGATCTGAATACGGTTTTTGAGGGGGTCGGGGCTGTCAAGGCGGGCAGGATAACCCCGGAGAAGTTTGATGAATTGACTGTTCGTGCTTGCCCCGGCTGCGGCTCGTGTGCGGGGATGTTTACCGCGAACACGATGAATTGCCTTTCGGAAGCCCTGGGAATGGCGCTTCCCGGCAACGGAACGATACCGGCCATAAGCGCCGAACGAATTCGCCTGGCCAAGGAAGCGGGGATGCGGGTAGTTGAAATTTGGCGAGAAAACAAGTGCCCCCGCGACATCGTCACGGCAGGCGCACTGAGGAATGCGCTGGTCCTGGATATGGCCCTGGGGGGGTCAACCAATACTTTGCTCCACCTGGCTGCCATCGCTCATGAGGCTGGTATGTCTTTGGATTTGAAACTTGTAAATGAGATCAGCGCTTCTACCCCCCAGTTATGTTCCCTGAGGCCGGCGGGAGATGACCATATCGAAGACCTGAACAGGGCGGGGGGGATCCCGGCTGTTATGAAAGAATTGAATCGTGAAGGGCTTGTTGATCGTAACAATCCCGCCGTTGGTGGAGATACGATTGCGGATTGTTTTGACGATGCACCCGAAGTGGATGGTACGGTTATCCGGCGCCTTGAGGATGCGTACCGCCCCAGCGGAGGGCTGGCCGTTCTGTTTGGCAACCTTGCTCCCGAGGGAGCGGTGGTGAAACAGGCGGCCGTGTCGCCGGAAATGCTTTGTTCCAGGGGTGTTGCACGTGTCTTTGAAAAAGAAGATGACGCCGTGGCCGCTGTTCTTGAAGGGAAAGTCAAGGCCGGCGATGTGGTGGTGATCAGATACGAAGGGCCCAAAGGGGGGCCGGGAATGAGGGAGATGCTTGCAGCCACCTCGGCGGTGATTGGTATGGGACTTGGAACAAAAGTTTCGCTGATAACCGATGGCCGCTTTTCCGGGGCTACCAGGGGAGCAGCGATCGGGCACATCTCGCCGGAGGCGACCGAAGGGGGAATCATAGCCGCTGTTGAAGACGGTGATAATATTCTTATCGATATTCCCAACCGGCGCCTGGAACTTCTCGTTCCGGAGGAACAGATCCAGCAACGCTTGAATAATATTGTCAGCCCTGAACCAAAGGTCAACCACGGTTACCTTTATCGATACAGCAAGATGGTTTCCTCGGCAAGCAGGGGAGCAATACTGGAGGTCAAGGAATAAAGATGAAGCTTAAAGGTTCTGATATGGTCATCTCGGCTCTTGAGCATGAAAAGGTGACGACGGTATTCGGTTACCCCGGGGGAGCGGTCCTGCCCCTCTATGATAGTTTGTACGATTCATCTATAAAACATATATTAACCCGCCATGAACAGGGGGCTGCTCATGCCGCGGATGGCTATGCCCGGGCCAGTGGCAAGCCCGGTGTGGTCTTTGCCACTTCCGGTCCCGGTGCTACCAACCTGGTTACCGGCATTGCCAATGCTTACATGGATTCAGTGCCCGTGGTTTTTGTTACCGGCCAGGTGAGCACTCCTTTCATTGGCACTGACGCGTTTCAGGAAGCAGATATCACCGGGATAACCTTGCCAATTACCAAGCACAATTACCTGGTCAAGGATGTTGGAGAACTGCCGCGGATTTTCAAGGAAGCTTTCCACATTGCCACGACGGGAAGGCGCGGCCCCGTCCTGATAGATATCCCCAAGGATGTTCAGAATGCCGTTGGCGAGTTCGTTTACCCGGAAAATGTCGATATCCCCGGATACAGGCCCACGATCGAGGGGCATCCCGGACAGATAAACCGGATGGCCAAAGCGATAAAAGCATCACGCCGCCCGGTAATCATCGGTGGGGGCGGGGTTGTCAGTTCGGGATCGGGCAAATATTTGTTGGAACTTGCAGAAAAAGGGCAGATTCCGGTGTCATTGACTTTCATGGGGCTGGGGGGGGTGCCTGGAAGCAACCCGTTGTTCCTGGGGATGCTGGGCATGCATGGAACCAAGGCGGCCAACTACGCGGTCATGGAAGCGGACCTGATCATTGCTATAGGGATGCGCTTTGATGACCGGGTTACAGGTTCCCTGGATTCCTTTGCGCCCCATGCCAAGGTTATACACGTTGACATAGATCCGGCGGAGATAGGCAAGAACATAGCTGTGGATATTCCCATTGTCGGCGATGTCAAGAAAACATTGAAGAGATTGATGAAGGTCTTCAAAGCGGGGCAGACGGAAAAATGGCTGGAAAGGATAAAGAGTTGGAAAACGGAGGAATACGACGGAGCAACTGATAAAGACTCTTTGAAGGTTCCCAATATCATAGAGGCCATTTCCAGGCTGACCACGGATCGCAAAACGATAGTCACCACCGATGTGGGTCAGCACCAGATGTGGACAGCACTTCATTATTGTTTCGAGGAGCCCCGAACGCTTGTTTCATCGGGAGGGCTGGGCACGATGGGCTACGGTTTCCCTGCTGCAATCGGGGCACAGACGGCTTCGCCGGAATCAACGGTTTTCTGCATAGCCGGGGATGGAAGTTTCCAGATGAATATCCAGGAACTGGCCACGGCAGCCAACTACAATATTCCCGTTAAAGTGGCCATAATGAATAACGGTTATCTGGGAATGGTCAGGCAGTGGCAGGAACTTTTCTTCGGGAAGAGGTATTCCAGTACAACCTTGTCGGGCAGTCCGGATTTCTGCAAGGTCGCGGAAGCGTATGGAATAGCAGGTATACGCGTCGATTCCCCCGGAAAGGTGGAAGAGGCGATCAACCGGGCCCTTTCCGTGCAGGGGCCGGTGGTGATGGATTTCCATGTAGAACCGGAGGGCAATGTTTTTCCCATGGTGGCCCCTGATAGCCCACTCGATGAGATCATGGATGGGAGGGATGGTCAATGAAGCATGTTCTGGCCATACTGGTCGATAACAAGCCGGGAGTGCTGACCCGGGTTTCGGGTTTGTTCAGCCGCCGTGGATTTAACATCGACAGCCTGGCGGTGGGGGAAACTCTTGATCCGGGCATTTCGCGCATGACCATAACGGTTAGCGGCGATGCTTCCACTCTCGAACAGGTTGTGAAGCAGCTGAACAAATTGGTAAATGTCATCAAAATAAGTAACATTACCGAGGAACCTGCGGTAGTAAGGGAGTTGATGATGATAAAAGTGCAAGCTGCTCCGCAGACGCGCAGCGACATCCAGCAAATTGTGGAGACGTTCAGGGGAAAAGTAGTCGATGTATCCCTTGACTCGATGGTCATAGAAATTACCGGCAATGAAGAAAAACTTGAGGCCATGGAAATCCTTCTGCAACACTTTGGCATCAAGGAATTGGTCCGTACGGGCAAGGTGGCCCTGTTGCGAGGAAGCAAAACCACCCGGGAATACAATGCTTGATCGTCACGGAAATGAATTATATGGGCGAATCTGCTTCCGGGGAGGTTGCCACTGCAAGAATCAAGAATAACAGGAGGTGGTAGGGGATGGGGCTGACGATGATAGAAAAGATCCTTGCTCGCGGGGCGGGGAAAAGCCACGTGCGCCCCGGCGACATCGTCAGGGTTAAAATTGATATGTGTCTGGGCAATGATATTACCGCTCCTGTGGCCATAAATGAATTTGAACGTATGGAAGCTTCCAGGGTTTTTGATCCTGAACGTATCGCCCTGGTTCCGGATCATTTCGCACCCAACAAGGATATTGCCTCCGCGCAACAGTGTCAACGCATGCGAGATTTTGCCCGAAAACATCAAATAAAACATTATTTCGAGATAGGAAGGATGGGAGTTGAACACGCTCTCTTGCCGGAAAAAGGCCTGGCCTTGCCCGGAGAGATCATCATTGGAGCGGATTCCCATACCTGCACGTACGGGGCGATGGGTGCTTTTGCCACCGGGGTCGGGAGTACCGATCTGGCAGCGGGAATGGCCCTGGGAGAAGCCTGGTTCAAAGTGCCTCCCACATTGAAATTTGTTTACAGGGGGAAACCGGGAAAATGGATCGGCGGAAAAGATCTTATTCTCTATACCATTGGCAAGATCGGTGTTGATGGGGCACTGTACAAGGCGATGGAATTTTCGGGAGAGGCCATCGACGAATTGAGTCTTGAAGGGCGGCTGACGATGACCAACATGGCCATTGAAGCCGGTGCAAAATGTGGCTATATGGAGCCTGATGAGAAGGTTCTATCCTATGCTCGGGAAAGGGCGGCACGGCATTACGAGCCAATATATGGCGATGCCGATGCTATCTATGAACAGACTTCGATTTTTGATATCGGTGAACTGGAACCCCAGGTGGCTTTTCCACATCTTCCTTCCAACGTTTACCCGGTGACCGAAGCAGGCGATATCAAAATAGATCAGGTTGTTATCGGTTCATGCACAAACGGAAGAATTGAAGACATGAGGCAGGCGGCGTCTATTTTGAAGGGCAGAAGGGCTGATCCCTCGGTGCGTCTGATCATCATTCCCGCAACACAGGAGGTTTACGCCCGTTCATTGCAGGAAGGGCTGATAGATATCTTTATCAGCGCGGAGGCGGCCATCAGTACCCCTACCTGCGGGCCCTGCCTCGGTGGACACATGGGCATACTGGCACCCGGGGAAAAAGCGCTGGCGACGACCAACCGCAATTTTGTGGGGAGGATGGGGCATCCGACCAGCGAAGTATATCTGTGCAGTCCCCTTGTGGCTGCATCTTCCGCGATTACGGGGAGGATAACACACCCGCAGGAGGTGTCTTGACACATGATTACGGAGGGAAGGGTTTGGGTTTATGGTGATGATGTGGACACCGATGTGATCATACCGGCCAGGTATTTGAACACATCTGACCCCGAAAAACTGGCCCGGCACTGCCTGGAGGATCTGGATCCTTCGTTTGCTGCGGAAGTGAACCCCGGGGATGTGCTGGTCGCCGGAAGCAATTTTGGCTGTGGAAGTTCTCGTGAACATGCACCCATAGCATTGAAAGCCACCGGTATTGCGGGAGTTATCGCTACCAGTTTTGCCCGGATATTTTATAGAAATGCTTTGAATATCGGTTTTGCCATCTGGGAGTGCCCCGGGATCGTATCGCAAGTGAAGACCGGAGACAGGATAAGCATAGATTTTGAAGAAGGCAACTTCATATTGCCGGAAAAAGGCCTGAGTTTCACGGCCAAGGCCTTTCCTCCTTTCATGCGTCAACTCATAGAAGAAGGCGGACTGGTTAATTATGCCCGGAAAAAATTGAAGAAATTATAAGACAGGGAGGATGTTTTATGTCAAAATACGATATCAGTCAGGTCAGGAATCTGGCACTTATTTCTCATGGCGGTGCCGGGAAAACCTCATTGGCAGAAGCCTTGCTCTATGTTTCCAGGGCAACCAACAGGCTGGGTAAAATCGAGGCCGGAAACATGGTGACCGATTATGATGACGAGGAAATAAGAAAGCAGATCACAATCAACACTGTCCCCGCCCCCCTGGATTGGAAGAACCACCGGATCAACCTGCTGGATACGCCGGGATACTTCGATTTTATCGGGGACGTTCTAGGGGCGTTGCGTGCTGCCGATGCTGCATTGCTCGTTGTTTGCGCGGTGGGTGGCCTCGAGGTTGGAACCGAAAAAATGTGGAATTACGCCCAGGAGAACAATTTGCCACGCCTGATCTTTATCAACAAACAGGATAGAGAGAACGCCAACTATTTCAAGGCGGTGGATCAGTTGCAGAAAGCCTACGGGAACAAAGTTGTACCGGTCACCATTCCCTGGGGTGAAGAAGCTGACACCAAAGGGGTTATTGACCTGATTGGAAGGAAAGCGATTTCTTTTTCTGATACGGGGCGGTCTTCGCAGGAGGAAGAGATTCCGGCAGAATACATGGACAAAGTAGAAGAGTTGAGAGAAAAACTGATGGAACTGGTAGCCGAAACCGATGATGATCTGCTCATGAAATATCTGGACGGCGAACCGTTGACGGACGATGAGATAAAAGATGGGCTGAAGAAGGGTACCGTCTCCAATACAATAGTTCCCATTCTTTGCGGTTCTTCGACCATGTGTATTGGAATCCAAACATTGCTGGACTTCATCAGCGACTACATGCCTTCTCCCGAAGACAGCGGCTCCGTGACCGGGCAGATTCCGGGTAAAGAAGAAAAAATTGAACGACGGCCATCGCGGGAAGATCCTTTTTCAGCGATAGTTTTCAAAACGCTGGCTGACCCCTACGTGGGCAGAATCAATTACTTCAGGGTCTACTCCGGCGTTTTGAAGCCGGACACCCAGATTTTCAATTGCAGCCAGGAAAAGACTGAACGGATCGGGCAGGTCTTCTTCATGAGAGGAAAAACCCAGATTCCGGCAGAAGAGATCATGGCGGGGGATATCGGAGCGGTAGCCAAGCTTCAGACCACTTCAACCGGTGATACGCTTTCAGATCGCAATGACCCGATCTGCTACGAACGCATATCATTCCCGGAGCCGGTGATTTCTTTCGCGGTCGAGCCCAAGACCAAAGGGGAGGAAGAAAAAGTGGGTAGCGGGTTGGCCCGTTTCCTGGATGAAGATCCCACTTTCCGGCTGGAAAGAAAGATTGAGACCAGGCAGACCGTGATCTCGGGGATGGGCGAGCTCCAGTTGGAAAATATTGTTAACAATCTTCAAAAAAAGTTCGGCGTGGAGGTTGTTCTGTCAACGCCCAGGGTGCCTTTCAAAGAAACGATAAAGGGCCAGGCCCGCACCGAGGCCAAGCACAAGAAGCAGAGTGGTGGCCGCGGGCAGTACGGGCATGTTTTTCTTGAAATCGAGCCTGATATTGAAAACGACTTTACCTTTGAAGACAAGATCTTTGGGGGGGTTGTTCCCAAACAGTACGTCCCGGCCGTCGAAAAAGGCATCAGGGAAGCGATGGAGGAGGGCGTTCTGGCCGGTTACCCCGTGGTGGGCATCAGGGTGGCCCTGGTGGATGGTTCATATCATACCGTGGATTCTTCAGAACTGGCATTCAAGATTGCGGCTTCCGTGGCCTTCAAGAAAGGTTTCATGGAAGCGGAGCCAATTTTGCTGGAACCTGTCATGGACGTTGAAGTAACGGTACCCGAGGATTTCATGGGCGATATAATGGGAGATTTGAACAGCCGCAGGGGGAAAATCCAGGGTATGGAACCTTCAAACGGTATGCAGATGATCAGGGCCCAGGTTCCGATGGCCGAGATGTTCCGTTATGCCATCGATCTTCGTTCCATGACCCAGGGACGAGGGTTTTTCCTGATGAAATTTGCCCGTTACGAAGAAGTTCCGTTCCAGATAGCGGAGAAGATTATCGAGGCGGCCAAAGAAGAGAAAGAAAGCGAATAGAGGAAGTGCCACCGGGGAAAAACAGACATATAATGTGATGTGGGGGCTTCAATCCAGAACCCGGAACGGGTGTGTATAGTTGATGACCAAAATAAAAATCGCTGTGGTTTTTGGTGGGCGTTCGGGGGAACATGAAGTTTCGCTGCGTTCGGCAGCTTCGATAATGGAAACCCTGGATCGCAAGCGTTACGAAATCTTGCCGGTGGGTATTACCCGGGAGGGAACGTGGATTGCCGGGGGTAATTCCTGGGGGGTTCTGTCAAAAAATGAAACCCCGGAAGACTGTTTTCGTGCCACATTGGTGACGGATCCTACCTGTCCCGGCTTTTTTCTATGGGCGGGAAGGGACGATGGCGAGAAATATGATATCCAATCTTTCCGGAAAGTAGATGTTGTTTTTCCTGTTCTTCACGGTCCTTATGGCGAGGATGGGGCCATTCAGGGACTGCTGGAAATGGCCGGGCTACCGTATGTTGGTTGCGGGGTTATGTCCTCGGCAGTGGGTATGGACAAGGCCGTGATGAAGGAGCTGTTTGTTCAGCACGGTCTGCCCGTGGGCCGCTACCTCTATTTTGGACAGCGGGACTGGCTTGCGGATCGGAACGCATGGGTAAGCCGGGTTGAGGCAGAAATAGGCTATCCATGTTTTGTAAAACCTGCAAACCTGGGGTCCAGCGTGGGGATTTCCAAAGCATACTCCGATGAAGAGCTGGTCCGGGGAACGGAAGAAGCATTTGCCTACGACGAAAAAGCGATTGTGGAAGCTTTTATTCCCGGCAGGGAAATAGAGTGCAGTGTCCTCGGAGATTGGGAGGTGCGGGCTTCATTGCCCGGAGAAATTATACCGAACCATGACTTTTATGATTACAGGACCAAGTATATCGATGACCACTCCGAATTGATCATTCCCGTCAGACTTGAAGAGGCGCTGATCGAGGAAGTGCAGGAATTGGCGATAAGATCTTTCAAGGCCATAGATGGCAGCGGCATGGCCCGGGCGGATTTTTTTGTTGATACGGAGAATAGAAATATTTTTATCAATGAGATCAACACGATTCCGGGGTTTACCAGCATCAGCATGTATCCAAAACTATGGGAAGTCAGCGGACTTTCATACCGGGAACTGATCGAGGAGTTGATTCAAATAGCCATGCAGAGAAATGAACGGCGTAAAAGGTTGAGCAACTTGCCTCCAATTTAAGAACGACAGCATAAAACACATTATATATACAAGAACGGATATCACACAATGTTGAAAACGGAGGAGGAGCAGGAAAAATAATGAAAAAAGAATATCTGATGATTCCCGGGCCGACGCCCATTCCCCGGGAAGTATCACAGGCTCTGGGTGCAGAAATTTTCAATCATCGCGGCCCCAGATTCAGAGCCTTGATCGAAGAAGTTACGGGGAAATTGAAAAAAATATTTCAAACCAGCAATGATATATTCATACTTACTTCATCAGGAACCGGCGCAATGGAAGCCGGTATCGTCAATCATATTCCTCCCGGGGAACAGGTTCTATCTCTTTCCAACGGGGTGTTCGGGGAACGTATGGCAGCGATAGCCAAAGCATACGGCGTAGAGGTCGTCGGCATAAATTCTGAATGGGGAAAACCACTCAACTACGATGTGCTGGCCCAGAAATTGGCGGTGGACACCGCCAGAAAAATAAAGGCCATCCTGATGGTACACAATGAATCATCCACCGGGATGATGAATGATGTGGAGAAAGTCAGCAAGATCCGCGGCGAACATCCGGCCCTACTGATAACGGATACGGTCAGTTCCCTGGGTGCGGTCCCCCTTCCTGTGGATGATTGGAAGATCGATGTCTGCTTTACCGGTTCCCAGAAGGCATTGATGTCTCCACCGGGCCTTGCTTTTGTGAGCGTCAGTCCCAGGGCGTGGGCAGCACAAAAAAATGTTTCGGGTTGTTATTATTTCAACCTGAAAAAGGCCAGGGAATTCATGGAGATAGGGCAGACTCCGTTTACGCCGGCTGTCCTGCAGGTTGAGGCATTGAACACGGCATTGGACAAGCTTCTGGAGGAAAACCGCGACCGGGTGCATGAACGGCATTTACGCATGATGAGGGCGGTCAGAGGCGCGGCCAAAGCCTTGCGGCTTGACCTTCTGATTTCCAACGAGAATGATGCTTCCCGAACTGTTACGGCGATCAAATCCCCCCGTAACATTGACGTTAAAAACCTGCGCCTGATCATGCATGAAAAATATGGTGTGGATATTGCCGGCGGACAGGGAAAGCTGTCCAACGAAACTTTCAGGATCGGACACCTCGGGGCTGTTTCCGAATTGGACATCGTGGCTACCATTGCTGCTCTGGAAATGAGCCTTCTGGAAATGGGCTACAACCTGGAATTGGGATCCGGAGTAAGCGAAGCCCAGAAAATAATTATGGATATATAGAAGCGGCAACGATGAATTGATGGAGCCCGGGAGGGCTCTTTTTTTTATTGCAAGTGGTGAATAAAAAGGATTTGTCAGCTGAACGTGGAATAATTTTAAAGACTGTACATATCGGAGATAATATTAAAAGGTTGCAGATCACCGTATCGAAGATTGCCGATTGGCTCGCGAAAAACCGGATTGATCAGGAGGGAAGATGGAACGAGTTACAGGTGGGCAGAAAGATCTGCTCAGCTTGATAAATGATGGTTCCGGGGAAAGTAAAGATCAACCTCGGGCAATGACCATCGAGAAACTGGAAAAGCAGTGTTTGGCCTGTAGACGGTGCTCGTTGAGGGATGGCTGTATACAGGTCATTTTCGGAGCCGGTTCCCGGAAGGCCCGAATCATGTTGGTGGGGGAGGCTCCCGGCGCGAGTGAAGACCAACAGGGTATCCCCTTTGTTGGCAGTGCCGGTCAGCTACTGACCAGGATTTTGGCTGCGGTAAACATCAACCGGGAAGAAGTATATATCACCAATATCGTAAAATGCCGGCCACCGCGGAACAGGATGCCCGAACCTGAAGAAATCAGTTCGTGTCTTGCATATTTGCACCAACAAATTGCGCTTATCAATCCTCGTATAATCGTCTGCCTGGGATCTCTGTCGACACGTACACTTATCGATGAAAAAGCGCTGATCACGAGGATGAGGGGGCAATGGAAAAAAATCGGCTCGCGGATGTACATGCCCACATTTCATCCGGCGGCATTGTTAAGGGACCCCCGCAAAAAGCGGCCGGTCTGGGAAGATTTCAAACAGGTTGAAAAAAAATATCGTGAGATACTAGATCAGGGAGGGTAGTTCATGTACAAGAAAGTGTTAATCGTGGATGATGAGAAAACCTTGGTAAAAGCGTTAAAGTTCAACCTTGAAAAAGAGGGTTTTCAAATCGATGCAGCTTATGATGGCAGAGAAGCGGTCGAGAAGATAAATGATCCCGAACAGAAATATGACCTGATAATTCTGGATCTGATGCTGCCCGGTATCGATGGGTTTGAGGTCTGCCGTATCATACGCAAAAAGATGGATACCCCGATAATTATGCTTACGGCACGCACCGAGGATATAGACAAGGTTCTGGGGCTGGAGCTGGGTGCTGACGATTATCTTACCAAGCCCTTCAACCCCCGTGAATTGGTGGCGAGGATGAAGTCGGTTTTGAGAAGGGTCGAATCCCGGCCGGAAGTCCTCAAAAAACATATCAACGTGGGGGATATCCGCATCGATTTGTTACAGAGAAAAGTCCGTCTGGGGGAAGAAGAAGTTGAACTCACATCGAAAGAATTTGCATTGCTCAGCTTCTTTGCAACCAACACGGGCAAAGTATTTTCCAGGGAAGAATTGCTGGAACAGGTTTGGGGTTACAATTATTACGGAGATGCGCGGACGGTGGATGTACATATCAGGCACCTGAGGGAAAAAATCGAAAAGGATCCCGGGAACCCCGAACTGATCATTACCGTATGGGGGACCGGTTACAAATTTGTAGACCATTCCAATGTTTAAAATTACGAGCATCCGCAACAGGTTAATGTTATATTTTCTGCTAGTTATCTTGCCGGTAATGCTTGTGGCCAGTCTGACATTGTACAACTGGCTCAAGCATTATTATTTTGTTCATCAGGAAGAGATGCTGGTGCGCAGCGGCACCCTTGCGGCAGAGTTTGTCAGGGGTTACATGAAAGACGACATCGACCAGCCCAGATTGATCTCCCTGACCGAGAACATCGGTCATCAGACCCAGCCACCAACGCGCCTCATTGTTGTGGACAGTAAAAAAAATGTGATAGGCGACTCGTTGAGAGTCAACAGCAAGCTGGGCAAGAAACTTGACCGTGTTGAAATCAACGATGCCTTGCGTGGGGAGATTGGCAGGAGTGTACAGTACAGCGAGGAATCCCGGAACTGGATCATGCAGGTTGCGGTACCCGTCAAAAGTGATGAAAATGACAATTCCCCCCCCATCGGGGCCATCTTCCTGTCTGCCTCCCTTCTTGAGGTATATCAAATACTGGGGGATATCCGCATGCTCCTCTTCTGGACAACCATGGCCGCTGTTTTCCTGGTTGCCGTGGCATCATTTTTGTTGGCGCGGCGCTTTTCGGAGCCCCTGGGAGCTCTGACCCTGGCGGCACAAAAGATGGCTGACGGGGACCTCGATCAGAAAATAAAGATTCCATCCGGGGATGAGATTGGCAGGCTGGCGGGACAGTTCAATGTTATGGCCGAACGCATCAACTATATGACCAGAAACCTCCAGGCTTTTGCGGCCAATGTGTCTCATGAACTGCGCACCCCGCTCGCCACCCTGAGCATATTGATACAATCTTTGAAAGAACATGAAATGGAACCCGAACAGCAGCGGGATTTTTTCGAGGATCTGGACCAGCAGACCCAGAGATTGACCAATCTTGTAACCGATCTTCTTGAGCTGACCAAATTGCAACACACCAAAGTCAAGGAACACGGCAAGCATTTTTCCCTGAGAAACATCTTGCTGGAGGTTATCGAGCAGATGTCCCACTGGTTCACCCGGGCCAATGTGAAATTCGTTCATGAAATTCCGGTTGCCGTGCTCATGATTTCGGGTTCCCCGGGACAGATAAGACAGGTGTTCTACAATCTGCTTGACAATGCGTTGAAATTTACCGGAGCGGGAGGGCAGGTAAGCATCACAGCATGGGAAGAGGCAGATACAGTAGAGATAAAAGTGGAAGATACGGGAAAAGGGATACCGATGGATGAACAGAAGCTTATATTCGAGAGGTTTTTCCGCGTGGACACCGCTCGTTCGCGTGATGAAGGGGGAATAGGTCTGGGGCTGGCTATTGCCCGTGAAATTGTTGAGGTTCACGGGGGAACGATACGCGTGGAAAGTCAGGAAGGGCGGGGCAGCAGTTTTTATGTCTCCCTTCCCCGGGTTATCGTTACACAGAAACCGGAAGAAAAGTAGGACGTCAAGGAGAAGAAACCGGGATGCGCCCCGGACTCCACGGATATCTGCAGTTAGTTATTAGCAAGATTTAATCTTGCTGTCCCGGATATTAAAACTTGTTAAACCTTTTGATCATGCAAAGGAGTAAAATAATAATAGCATCCATATGTCGCAATATCAAAGCAATAACAACAGACAGGGCGGATCATCATGGAAAAAAGAAGCAAAATTCTGGGACTGGTTGTGATTGTGGCAGCCTTGCTTTATCTCGGGGTTGCCCTGTACTATGGCCTTTTCCCCTTCAAAAAAACAGACGCGGTTCCGGTTGAGCCATTTATCAGTTTCAAGCATGACGAGGAGAACCTTTTTGAATTAAAATATTACCCCTGCTCCGATGTCCAGGTCCTTGATCTTTCCATCAGCCGCGACGGGGCGGACATATTCTTTGGTAGCGATATAAAGTCAGTTGTATTGACCGATAACGGGGGAAATTTGAAATGGGAAAAGGATTTTGAAAGCGATCCCTTGCAGACAAAGATAAGTGCCTGCGGGCAATACCTGGCGATCGGAACCTCATCGGGAGGCCTTTTCTTGATCAAAGAAAACCAGGAGGTGATCAGGGAAAGTAACTTTGAAGGCCCGGTCACTCACCTGGCCCTTTCTTCTTCCGGAGAATGGCTGGTATCGGGGAGCGGGGGCAAGAACGGCTCTGAACGGCTTGCATATTACAATCATCGGACAGGTCAGGAATGGGATGTGGAGACAGGGACAATTCTCTGCCTCGCGGCATCATCAGATGATCAAGAGATTTACTACACGGAAAAGGAGGAGGACTCTTGCAGCACCGTGGTTCTTGACCTGCAAGGGAAAGAACTATGGAGGATTGAAGGTTCCGAGTTGAAAGCTTTGTCACCTGCGGGCAACTTCCTTGCGATGCAAGATGAAGTCGGCAATATCGTTGTTTACAACAACCTGATGGAGGAGATATGGAGAACGGCATGGAGGATGGATCCTGCGGAAGTTTTCATCAATCCCGCGGGTGACAGGATGCTGGTTTTTGATAAGCAGGGCAACCGGAAAAACAATCTTTATTTCTTTGATGCCCGGGGGAAACTGATCTGGGAAAATCTTGTCGACGTTGATGCCCGGGTTGCCTTTTCCCCGGACGGACGGGGTACAATATACTGCGCCGGGGTCCTGGAGAACAAGGTAAATAAAACCAGGGAGAGTTTTAGCAGGATGGTGCTGGTGAACGAGAAAGGCGAACCGGACAGGGAGATAGATCTTCCCATCAAGGTTGAAAGGGTCGTCGCTTCTCCGTGCAACAATGTATTTGTTATTGGCAATGATGGCAGTGTATATCAGGTCAATCTACTTGGCCGGAAGTAAACCAGAAGAATCCGCCACCCGTTGAAAAACATTTATGTCCCCCGATCCCATCTTTGAGAATATGAACAGATGGGTTTTTTTCGGTCAAAATATGGCCATGGCCGGCCGGGAAGCAATTGTTTTAATGTAAATTATGGGATAAAATATATAAAAAAAGGAGGAAGCAATAGGATCATGCTGAGACTAAAAAAAGAAATCAGTCAGTTGCTTTCCCCCTGGACAAATATAGATGCGGAGCAGATCCAGGAACTGCTGGAAATCCCCCCGGAAAAAAACATGGGGGATCTTTCCTTTCCCTGTTTCGTTCTGGCCAAGGAGAGACGCAAACCGCCGGCATTGATTGCCGGGGAACTGGCGGACCGGTTGCGCCACCAACAGGGGATCTACTGGAATGCCGTGGATTCCAAAGGCCCCTACCTGAATTTCCATATGAATTTCAACGCACTTGGCGGCAGGGTCATCGAAGAGATTCTTGCCGGAAGGCAATGGAATGAATGGTGCCATGAAGGCGAGGGGGGCACGGTAGTGATCGATTATTCTGCACCCAATATCGCCAAACCTTTTGGGGTCGGGCACCTGCGTTCCACGATCATCGGTAACGCCCTGTATCTGATTTACCGTGCTCTGGGGTACAATTGCGTGGGAATCAACCATCTCGGGGATTGGGGGACACAGTTCGGGAAACTGATAACCGCATACACCCTGTGGGGAGAAGAGCAAAAATTGCAGGATGATCCCGTTGATTATGCCTACGAGCTCTATGTCAAATTCCATCAGGAAGCAAAAAACCAGGAAAGCCTGGAAGACGATGCCCGCGATTGGTTCAGGCGCCTCGAGGGCGGTGAAAAGGAAGCCCTGTCTCTCTGGAAAACCTTCTGCCAATTCAGTCTGGAGGAGTTCAAGCGTGTCTACAGGATCCTTGGCATCGAATTTGATTATTATCACGGGGAAAGCCATTACAATCCATATCTGGAACAAACCCTGAGCCTGATAAAAGAAAAAGGCATCACCAGGATGAGTGACGGGGCACTGATCGTTGATCTGGAAAAGTACGGCCTGCCAACAAGCATTCTGCAGAAAAAAGACGGTACAACTCTTTACATGACCAGGGATATAGCCGCGGCAATTTACCGCCACGAACAATTCAATTTCTCAAGGATGCTCTATGTGGTGGGGTCGGAGCAGACTCTGCATTTTCAGCAGATGTTCAAGATACTGGAGTTGCTCGGCTACGATTGGGCCGAAAATTGTGTTCATGTCCCGTTCGGGCTTATCCGTTTCAAGGAAGGGCGGATGTCCACACGGGAAGGGAATGTTATCCTCCTTGAAGAGGTTGTCGACAGGGCCATCGCCCTTGCCGGGGATATAATAGAAGAAAAAAATCCCGATCTGCACGACAAGGAAAATGCGGCCCGCATTGTGGGCCTGGGGGCCATAAAATTCGGTGATCTGAGCAATGATCGTATCAAAAATATCGATTTTGATTGGGAGAAAGTCCTGGATTTTTCGGGTGAAACGGCTCCCTATATCCAGTATGCCCATGCCCGTATCTGCAGCATAACAAGGAAGGCCAGGGAGGAGCATCGCCACCTGCTGTCCGGGCATACCGATACAATGGAAATGATCAAAGAATTTACCGCGGAAGAGGAAGAATGCCTGGTAAAGGAACTGGCACTGATGCCCGATGCAATCTTGCGTTCGGCGGAAGCTGACAAGCCATCGCTGCTTGCCCGTTACCTCATCAATGTGGCGCGTGAGTTCAATCGTTTTTACCACAACTGCCCGGTTCTTGGTGCCGGGGACGACAAAAAGACATCATCCCGGTTGATTCTGATCGATGCCACGCGGATAGTGCTGGCCGGTGGACTGGAATTGTTGGGTATCGAAGCCCCGGAGGAAATGTAAGACAATCAGGGGATGGAGCAATGCTATGGGAAAGGGAGGTATCAACCATTGCTGGACGTTAAATTTATCAGAGACAATCCGGACGTGGTCAGAAGAGCGATGCAACTGAAAGGCGACGAGGCCAATCTTGACAGGCTGCTGGAGCTGGACAACAACAGAAGGGTCATGCTCAAGGATGTCGAGGAACTGAAACATCGACGCAATGTAGTCTCCAAAGAAATCGGCAATCGGAAAGCAAAAGGGGGGGAGGCCGGGGAGAAAGTTGCAGAAATGCGGCAGGTTGCAGACCGTATCAGGGAGATGGACGACAAATTGCGCCTGCTCAACGAGGAGATGGAGCAGATACTCCTGCATATCCCCAACATTCCCGATGAAGAGGTCCCACCGGGTGCTACCGAGGAGGACAATGTGGAAACCAGGCGGTGGGGAGAGCAACCACGGTTCGACTTTGAACCAAAAACTCACTGGGACCTGGGAGCCGATCTGAACATTCTCGATTTCCCGCGGGCCGGAAAGATAACGGGAAGCCGCTTTGCAATATATTACGGATTGGGGGCGCAACTGGAACGTGCCCTGATCAATTTTATGCTCGATCTGCATGTCCGGGAACATGGCTATCATGAAGTATTCCCTCCCTTCATGGTCAACAGCGAGAGCATGACCGGTACGGGCCAGCTACCCAAATTTGCCGAGGATGCCTTCAAGATCGAGGGACGGGATTACTACCTGGTGCCCACCGCGGAAGTTCCGGTAACCAACCTTCACCGCAACGAAATACTGCAGGAGGATGAACTGCCCATTTATTATGTGGCCTATACCGCATGTTTCAGGGCGGAAGCCGGCGCTCATGGTCGGGATACCCGGGGGCTGATACGCCAACATCAGTTCAACAAGGTAGAGCTGGTGAAATTCGTGACACCCCGGAGTTCTGATGACGAGCTGGAAAGCCTGGTGGCCAACGCGGAGAAGGTATTGCAGCTGTTGAATATTCCCTACCGCGTGATGCTCATGTGTGCAGGGGATCTGGGTTTTGCCGCCGCCAAAAAATACGATCTGGAGATATGGATGCCCTCTGCCCGGACCTACCGCGAAGTATCCTCCTGCAGCAATTTCCGCGATTTCCAGTCCCGCAGGGCGCAGATACGTTTTCGCCCGGCGGACAGGGAAAGGGTAGAATTTGTCCATACCCTGAATGGCTCGGGGCTGGCCATAGGCCGCACGGTTGCTGCATTGATGGAAAACTATCAACAGAAGGATGGAAGTATTGTCATTCCCGAGGTTCTGAGGAGATATTTCCCCGACCCGACGATTACCGTTATCCATTCGAATCGTTGAAAGGATGATACCTCCGAAAATGGGGTTAAAGAGTGATATTTGTAAAAGCATCGCAGGATTGCAAGTAAAGGCTGACGGCAGTCATTTCCTTTTTCACGGCCTTTGAATCAAATTGCCCCTATGTTTCTTTCAGACCCTCGATGAAAGCAAGGACGTTTCTACCCAGGACGTAATGATTGTAACCGCCTTCAAGGATGCCGAAGCAGCCTCCCCCGTTGCGTTGGGCGGCTTGTTTCATCAGCCGGCCCATGCAGGTATAATCTTCCGTTTTCAGCAGCCCGCCCCAGTCGGCTTCGTGATTGTCAAATCCGGCGGAGGCGGCGATCATATCCGCATCGGTTTCGGCCAATTCATTTTCCACCTCTTCCAGATATTCGGGCCGCTTCTGTGCGGAAGGATTGCAGATCGTAACGTATTCCCTGTTGCCCAGGATATTGACATTTCCATCACCGAAGTGCAGATCGAAATCCAGAATAAATGCCTTTCCGATTTCCCCCCGGTTTTTCAGGTGTTCCAGGGCGATGGCCATGTTGTTGAAATAACAAAAACCCCAGGAACTGTTTGCCGATGCGTGATGGCCGGGGGGGCGGATGAGGGCAAAACATGGTTCGGAAAGGGCGATCTCGGCAGCCTTGATGGCGCCCCCTGCCGCCAGTGCTGCAATGTCATACAAACCGGCCCTTTCCACGGATTTTACATGTTCCGGTGTATGTATCGATAGAATAATTTCTTCCGATGCCGGTTCCGGTTCAACAAATGAAACCCTTCCTTCAAGGGCCTTTACAACCGCCTGGATCCTTCCTTCGGAAGCGGCTGGATCGGATGTGTAAACCTCGTTATAATCTTCATGGTAAACAACCTTCATTCCGGATAACTCCTTTTTCAAACCGATTTTGTGATACACCGCTACAGGTGGAGGCAGGCCGGAATGGGATCATGATGGACCGGGTGTAGCCGCCCCCGCACGGTTTCTCTGCTTGTTTTATTCTGCACGGGTGAACATATTTCCTTTTTGTCGGAATACAGGACACTGACCCCCGGGGGTTCTCTGATTTTTTCTGCAGCAGGTGACACCGTCCTGGCTACCTGTACAGATTGACTATGTAAACAGGATTGTGTTATACTGTTTTCGCACCCGGAGGGGTGTCCGAGAGGTTTAAGGAGCCGGTCTTGAAAACCGGTGACCCGAGAGGGCCGTGGGTTCGAATCCCACCCCCTCCGCCACGAATCAGGGAGAGATGGCCGAGAGGTCGAAGGCGGTCGCCTGCTAAGCGATTAAGCGGTTAACAGCTGCTTCGTGGGTTCAAATCCCACTCTCTCCGCCAAAAGAATTGGGCGCCCGTAGCTCAGTGGATTAGAGCGACTGACTACGGATCAGTAGGTCGGGGGTTCAAGTCCTCCCGGGCGTGCCATAAATAAAACCCGCTGACGGAGCGGGTTTTATTTATTAACATTCCGTGACATGGAACGGCCTGATCGTATATTACTTGTGTTATAATTTGTGGGAAGAGTTTGCAGGTAGTTGAAAATCGGGGGATGTGAGACAGTGCCACACAATCTGGAAAGGATCTGTCAATATATCGATCATACCCTGTTGAAGCCCGAGGCCACCGCCGTGCAGGTGGTGCAGCTTTGCAAGGAGGCGCGGCAGTATGGTTTTGCTTCCGTATGTGTGAACCCCTGTCACATACCGCTTGTTGCGCGGGAATTGAAGGCCACCGGGATCCGGACCTGCTCGGTGGTCGGGTTTCCCCTGGGGGCCCACAGGACGGAAATAAAGGCTGCGGAAGCTGCGCTGGCAGTTGAAGATGGTGCCGATGAAATTGACATGGTGCTTGACATCGGTGCGCTGAAAGATGGCCGGGGCAACCAGGTATCGGAAGATATCAAGGCGGTGATCAGGGCCGTGGCGGGGCGGGCGCTGGTAAAGGTGATCATCGAGTGTTCTCTCTTGACCGCGGCGGAGAAAGTTACGGCCTGCCGGTTGGCCGTCGGGGAGGGGGCCGATTTTGTCAAAACCTCCACCGGGTTCGGCCACGGTGGGGCCACCGTGGAAGATGTTCGCCTGATGCGCAGCACGGTGGGGCCGGACATCGGGGTCAAGGCTTCCGGGGGAATCAGGGACCTCGAGACCCTGTTGCAGATGATCGATGCCGGTGCCAGCAGGATAGGAAGCAGCTCCGGGGTGGCTATTGCCAGGGAGCTTGAAAACAAAAAATAATATTTTTAACTGCATGAAGGGCATCGTATGTTCAGGAAAATATTTTTGGCGTGGAGGCAGGAACCACGGAAAGAAAGGAGTTTGCACGGTGAAAGATCGGGTCAGCAGCCTGGAACAGGAACGCGAGAAGTTGAGGCGTTACATGCAGGAACATGCCTTCAAGGTAGGGAAATTCCGTCTCACCTCGGGCAAGATGAGCGGGTATTATTTCAACAGTAAAAATGTAATTCTCACTGCAGAAGGCGCCTATCTCGTGGCCCGGGCTTTTCTGGAGAGAATCAGGGGCATCGAAGTTGATGCCATAGGCGGAGCGGCCATGGGGGCTGTCCCGCTTGCAGGCTCGTTGGCGCCGCTATGTTACCAGGAGGGGCTCGCCCATATCAAATTTTTCATCGATCGTAAAGAGGCCAAAAAACATGGCGACTCCAAAAGGATCGAGGGGCCACCGCTTGAACCGGGGGCCAGGATAATCGTGGTCGAGGATGTGGTCACCACGGGAGGCTCTGCTCTGGGAACGGCCTCTTATCTTCGCGAAAAGGGGTTTGAAATTTTAAAAGTGCTGGCCTTGCTTGATCGCAAGGAAGGGGCTGCCCGGGCCTTTGCGGGGGAGGGTTTTGTCCTGGATGCGGTATTCACCATAGATGATTTCAACCTCGGGGACTGAGGATGGTTTGCCCGGGCGGATGGTCGGTGAGGGGCCATGGTCAAGGCTTTACAAACGGCGGCAACGGATATATATTGGTAGGGGGGAAGGTCCATCTACGAGGCAGATCTTGAATATATGCAGTTGGCATTGGAGGAAGCCCGTGAAGCCTTCCTTGAAGGGGAGGTTCCGGTGGGGGCGGTGCTTGTCGGTGACGGGAAAGTGATCGCCTCCGACCATAACCGCAGGGAAAAAAGCGGCGATGCCACGGCACACGCCGAAATGCTGGTCATCCGGGAAGCATGTCGCAAATCGGGGAGCTGGCGCTTGACGGGAACCACGGTCTATGTCACCTTGGAGCCCTGCTCCATGTGTGCCGGCGCCCTTGTGCAGGCCCGGGTGGAAAGGCTGGTTTACGGTGCGGCTGACCCCAAGGCGGGGGCGGTGCGCAGCCTGTACAATCTGGTACAGGATGAACGGCTGAATCACCGTATGAAGGTAACACCGGGAGTCCTGGAGGAAGAGTGCGGCGAGCTTCTGTCGCGTTTTTTTCAGATGCGTCGGGCATGAAAGTAGCATGGAGAGATGGCCGAGCTGGACGAAGGCGCTCGACTCGAAATCGAGTAAGTGGTGATGAGCCGCTTCCAGGGTTCGAATCCCTGTCTCTCCGCCAGATCATGAAAGGCAGCTTCGGAAGAGGCTGCCTTTTCATCTTTCCAGAATTCAAAGATTCCGTGTACAGGTTTTGTGGCCCGGATTCGCCGGAAAGCACGCACCGGTACCTTGAAAAACTTTTCGGGGGAGATGGTGAAAGCATCATTTGCTGGCCGGGAATTGCTGTTTATGCAGGCAGGGCTGCAAGGATTATTTTTCCGTTGGGAGTTGATGGTCCACGTTGCCAAAGATGAGGCGGTCGAGGTCTTTTTTGCTCGTGGATTGATATTTTTTTTTCATCAGGGCATAGAATACAACCCCCAGCACGGACCATACGATCAGTGCAACCAGGGATTGATGGGACAGGGATGAGGGCATTCCCGGCAGGAGCAGCAGAAAAAGAAAAGAAACGGAGAGAATCGCTCCCACGAGCCCGAGCGTCCTGGTCTTGCTGGCCGAAACATCCCTGATACCCCTGGCCAGGACGAACACCCCGAGACTGGTATAGAGATAGGCGATTGCGCCACCGGTGGAAGCCATATCCACTACCCAGAGAATGACTTCCCGGCCGAACCAGGGGGTGGCCAGGGATATGGCCATGGAAAAAAGAAGAGCGTTGGAGGGCGTATGATAGCGGGGATGGATCTTCTCGAACCAGGTCGGCAGTGCCCTGGCCCTGGACATGGCAAACAGCAGGCGGCTTGCAGCCACATAAAAACCGTTTATTCCTGAAACGATGGCAGCGGTCAGAGCCAGGCCCAGGAAGATCATGCCTGTTTTTCCCAGGAGCTCTTCCGTAGCCTGCCCCGTGGCCCAGATGGGGTTGCCGGCGATAAACTCTTCCCAGGGAAAGACCATGGCGGTAACCGCGGAAACGGCGACATAACAGAACGCGCCACTCCCGATGGCCAGGGCCATGAGTTTGAAGGTTTTTTGGGGTGAGAAATCAAATTCTTCGGCAGCCTGCGGGATACAGTCGAATCCGATGTAAGCCCATGGTGCTATGGCCACAATGGCCAGTACGCCGGTCAGAGGGACACTTCCCGTGGGGAATCCGGGCAGAAGATTGCGGAAGGAGGCCTGTGGGCTGACAAACGCCGCTGCAATCAGGACGATTACCGAACCGAGCAGTGCCACGACCATGATGGTCTGCATGAATCCGGCGATCTCCACGCCGCGATTGTTGGCGTAAGCGAAAAAAATCAGAGCGATGCAGGCTATCGCTATCTCCCCGGCGTAGACTTCCCAGCCGGCGATGGAGTACATGTAACCTTTCTGAAAAACACCGGGTATCATGTAACGGCCGATAAGCCCGAGGGTTGTAGCATTCAAAGAGACGATGGAAAGATAAGTCAGGACCAGAAACCAGCCGCATACGAAGGCATGAACTCTCCCAAAACATTTGTATGTATAGGCGAATGCACCTCCTGCCACGGGCAGTTTCCTGACCATGTAGCCGTAGTTTGATGCTATAAGAATGGTAATCAGAGCCCCCAGGGTCATTCCTATGGCTGTCCCCAGGGGGCCTGCGGTGGGCAGAAAAAGGTTGCCGGGCAACACGAAACACCCGAAACCGATGATGCTCCCCATCGCAATGGCAAAGATGGGAAACGGTTTCAGTGATTTTTCCAATTTTTTTCTTTCATTTTGCATTGCTACGGCCTCCCTGTGTTGTAAATATTACCCGGTTATGAACACAATTCCTTGTTTGTTCAACATTAATATCATAAATCAAAAAGTCGGATATGGCAATCGGGCAGCCCCGGAAAGGAAAAACTCAGTCCGGAACGGGGGCGTCGGGTGGGGAGAAAGGAGATGCCGATATGGGGTGGTGATTCCGGTGGGAAAAGGCGTAAAATACTGCCGGATGATGCCATCGGGCCGGATTGCAATGGTTCAGTCCGTTCGGGAGAGGATGTTGACTATGAGCAAGTTACGCCCATTTTTATCGATGTTGAGGAAGCGGAGGCATTATTGATTTTTGTTGGCGATGTTCTAAAATATGGGGACGGTTGGCCCGGAGGGGTCAGCCTTTTGTTCAGGATTCAAGTAACAGGAAGAAAGGAGGTCAGTAGAGTGTTTGAAGCAAAATGGACCGGATGGCTCTGCATGTTGATGGTGTTTGCCCTGGTGTTGTCATGGTATCCACCTGCGGTTGATGCCGCTGCCCGCGAGTGTATGAACAAACAGAGCCCGGTCAAGGCAATATTTGCCGACAATCTGATCGGCAAGGCAGCGAAGAAAGCAGATAAAAGTTCCGCCGTCCGGCCAAATTGCCCGTGCAGATCGGAGACGATAAAATGGGATCTCACTCCCGAGGAAATGAAGCTTTTTGCACAACTGGTTCATGCCGAGGCCAATGGTGAACCGTACAGCGGAATGGTTGCGGTTGCGGCAACGGTGCTGAACCGTATCCATGACAAAAATTATCCTGATGACCTCAAGGGTGTGATCTTCCAGCTGGAATCCGGGCATTACCAGTATTCACCCGTAAGGGATGGCCGTATCTGGCAGGAAGCGGAACAGCCCGCATTGCGGGCAATCAAGGATGCGCTCAAGGGAGAGGATCCATCCGGAGGAGCTACAAGTTTTTACAATCCACGCAAGACAGATGACCGATGGGTCAGGCGGCAACCGGTAACCAATGTTATCGGCAACCATGTGTTTTTCAAAAGCAGGTGAATGATTTCAAGGCGTGGGGGCGGCCCCGGCCAGAGAGGGCGGCCGCCCCATGTTGTGCCCCGGTGTAGCGGTTGCCCGGGAGCTGCCGCGGGAAAATGTTTGGGGAAGATCTTCACCGCGACCCTGGAAAGAATGACATGTCAATCACTGACATTATCGATGGTGGGCGTAGCCATTGGCGGGCAATATTGCGCGACATATTTCCCGGGAAATAAACAAAAACGGAGACAATATCCATGCAACAGGGTTGTTACATCCTGTAAAAGAGTAAAAAGATGGGAAAAGGTGACGGATTTTGGTGGTGTAAGCCCGAAGAAGAAGCGTTGCAGGGGAAAGGGGAAGATGGTATGCGCATTTTGGGCCTGCACGGTTGGCATGAAAAGTGGTGTTGAACGGATCAAGATGAGAAGGCTCCTGATGGAAATTAATGTCATCTGATCGACAGGCGGTCATCGAACTTTTCAGGGAGAGGACGGCATTTCGCGAAGCAGCAGGGATCGTTAAAGGCGAACCTTGATCTACAGGGGGAGCTGGTAAATCCGGGATGTTGAAGAAGATAAGAAAGTACAGGGGCCGTTCATGCAGAACGGCCCCCTGTATTGATAGTTTCATTCCGTTGTTCAAACCTGTGAAACATTCTTTGCTTTTCTTCTGCGGATTATCAGGTAGACCAGTAGCAAAAGCAGCAATCCTGCAGGCAGATACCAGACCTGCAGCGGGACACCTTTACCATAATTCACCCGCCCCATGGTCGATTGATAGTAGGATGGAATTTCGGGGTATCCGGATTCACCCACCGGCTGTTTCAATGCATACTCGACCACCGTCTGCCATACTTTCAGCTGTTCACCCTCCGGCGAATATACGATCAGGGTATCCAGATCTTCCACCGGGTTGCCTGCACTGTCTTTGGGAACTATTTTCATCATCGGCAGAAAGTCCCCGATCATTGGCAGATAGGAGAGAACATACAGGTCTGTTGCCACCGAATACAGCTTTTCAGGATCGATCGGCTGATAGTCCCCGTCATCGGCAGTCTGTACTCCCTCTTTCACATATGCTTCCGATTCAAGGACAGCATGAAGTGAAGGAAGGGGGAAGATGGTGAAGGGGATTTTGAATATGATGGTTCTGTCCGGATCGTAGGTGAAGCGCAATCCCGACCATTGGAGGAAAAATTCATTTCCGAATGCTTCGGGAAGCAAGGCGGCGATCTCCAGAACGCGGGAAATTTCCTTGCCGTTCAGATAGAACGAGACCATGGGGTAGCCGGGATCACCGTCGGGGTCGCTGCCCAGCCCGACCTGCTCCACGATATCGTAGAAGGAAATGCGGTTCAGGGAATAGGGTTCTGTTCCGGGAATAATACTGCCACGTATGGAGCCATTGGCCTGGACGGCAAAATCAACCTTCTTTCCCGTTTTCTCCTCGGTGATGAGGCGCATTGCATCGGCGACAAAGTTGCCCAGGGTTGATTCTTCAAGCGGAGGTTTGTTGGGCAAGGGAAAGTCCGCATAGGCAATGGTATCCATGATACTGTTTACTTTCCCGCCGGTGCGTTCACTGATAAAGGAATCAAGTTCGCCGATGTATTCCTCCAGGGCGTCCATCATTCCGGGGTGAGGGGGGACAGTGCCATCCAGAGGGCGCAGATAGGGAACTCCATTTTCTGTGTTGCGGAGGCGCACTTTCCCCGTTTCAGGGTTGTAGGCGACTTCCAGGATCCCCATGTAATGAAGAAGCGAACCGGTCTGCACGATGATCGTCTCGCCCTCGATCACCGGTTCTTCCAGGACGGTATGACTGTGGCCGCCGACAACGATATCTATTCCTTTGACCTTGCGTGCCAGCTGCTGATCTTCATCCACACCGCAATGGGTGATGGCGATGATGATATCGGCCCCCTGTTCTTTCAATTCGGCGACCGCTTCCCTGGCGGCCTCTGTCTGGTCGGCAAAATCGATGTCCTTGACATTGGAGGAAGCAAAGATAACGGCTGTCTCCCCGATCAGTCCAAACAGACCGATTTTCAACCCTTCAACTTCCAGCATGTGCGTGTTCTTGATGAGTCCCGGTTCCCCGAGCGGATGATCGGGTGCCAGAATATTCGATGATATCAATGCAGTTTTTTCATGAGCTTCGGGATAGCCCGCTTCTTTCAGATAGTCGAGCAAGACATCTTCGCCAAAATCAAATTCATGGTTGCCGATGGTGACGGCATCGTACCCCATCTGTTGCAGCAATTTCAACTCCGGGGCGGAGCCTTGAGTGGACAGCCAGGCGAAAGATGATCCCCCAAGGTAATCGCCGGCAGAAAAAAGCAGAACCTCTTCACCCTCACTGTTTTTGCGTTCCCTGACCTCTTCGATAGCCGTGGCCAGGCGCGCGAAGCCCCCGATGGCGTTATTCTTTTTTTCGGGATCGAAATCGATGGCCGGGGAATGTGCCAGAAGGGAGGAATGTTCATCGTTTGTATGCAGAATGGTAAATAATATTTCCCCGTCCACAGCCTCTGCTGCAACAGCAGGGCCGTATAACAGTTGCATGAAGGGGGAGAACAGCAGGGCCAGGACCAAACAGATGGTTAAAGCAATATTGTACTTTCCAGGGGACATGAATGATCACACACCTCTCCTAATCTTTTATAAATTATTATAACATTGTAGCATCATCTTTCAAAGTTGACTGCAGGGTGGCGGGGGGAGATTTCCCATGTTTCCGTTCAGGTTTTTTGAAGCCGCCACGCAAATCCTGTTTGCTTCATATGTGGCGGTGTCCGCGTCGGGTTCATGCAATAAAAAGCGGGGATCCCGGCAAAAATAAAGTGGTTTGTACGGAGCCGATTCACGAGTCCGGCCTGTTGAATACAGCAAGGCAAAGTGTTATACTGAATGGTGCCAGGAGGCAAATTGCTTTGTATGGAGAGATGGCTGAGTGGACGAAGGCGCTCGCCTGGAAAGCGAGTAGATGGGGCAAAACCTCGTCTCGAGGGTTCGAATCCCTCTCTCTCCGCCATTGTTTTTGGGTCGTGCTAGACGGGAAGGTAGCGGTGTCCTGTACCCGCAATCCGCTATAGCGGGGTTTAATTCCTGCCCTCGGGCTCTTTGGTCCCCAGGGCTGCCTCGGGAAAGTGACGAAGAAAGTTCGGTCCTGTGCGGCGCAAGCTCATAAATCCCGTCAGGTCCGGGAGGAAGCAGCGGTAAGTGAGATGTTGCGGGTGCCACGGGGTAGCCGAACCGGAGTTAACTGCCCGGGTTCCGCCTGGAGACGGAGGACAAAGGCAGGTGCACGGCCTAAATTGTATCTTTTTCCATTTTGGCTGAAAGATTCGCTGTACAGGAGGATCCATCAAAAGGTGTCTTACCGTAGTTTGTATCGGCGCTGGCGTCCCCTAAAATTCAATCAGATAGTCGGCCAGGAACATATCACGCGCACGCTTCAGAATGCGCTTTTGCGTGGCAATGTTTCCCACGCTTACCTGTTTTGTGGGCCAAGGGGCACGGGAAAAACAACAGTTGCCAAGATTATTGCCCGTGCCGTCAACTGTCCCAACCTCTCGCAAGAGGCAGAACCCTGTGGCGAATGTTCCTCCTGCAGACAGATCATGGAAGGTTCTTCGATGGATGTGCAGGAACTTGACGCTGCTTCGAACCGTGGCATCGATGAGGTGCGTGATTTGAGAGAAAAAACACGGTATGTTGCCACCCAGGGGCAGTACAAGGTTTATATCATCGATGAGGTACACATGCTTACCCATGAAGCTTTCAATGCCCTGTTGAAGACACTTGAAGAGCCGCCCCCGGGCGTTATTTTTATCCTGGCCACCACGGATCCTTCCAGATTGCCCTCCACGGTGATCTCGCGCTGTCAGCGTCTTGACTTCCGCCTTCTGACCTCGGAGGAAATAAAAGAGAGAATGGCGGAAGTGGCCCGCAAGGAAGATTGGCCTTTCGAGGAGGAGGCGCTCCGGCTCATTGCCCGGCTGTCTGAAGGGGCGATGAGGGATGCTCTTGGATTGCTGGAACAGGCTCATGCTCTCGGAGAAGGCAAGGTCATGGCCGAAAACGTCTATATTCTGACGGGGCTGGCCAGGGAAGAAGCGGTGGGACGGGTGGTGGAGGCCCTGGTAAAGGAGGATATCGTGGGCGGGCTGGCAGCGGCCCGGGAGATTGCCTTCGGGGGGAAGGATCTCTATTTGTTTCTCAAGGAACAGATCATCTTTTTCAAGCAACTGCTGGTAGTCCAGTCGGCGGGATTGGAGGCCCTCGAAGATAAAAGATATGAAAAATATTTGAAGCAATACAGCAATATATTCTCGGATGACGTCTTGCTGGAGATGATTTCATTGCTGCATGAGACAACCGGTGAGATACGTTTTGCCGAGCATGCTTTTTTTATACTGGAAACACTTTTCTTGAATATGTTGAAAGTGGCAAAAAGCAATGCCATGGACAAATCCATGAGACGTCTGATACAAAGGATTGAAAAACTGGAAAAAGGATCTGTCAACGCCGGGGCGGAGCAGAAATCATCTGATCCGGATGCTGACTTGCAGGAAGTGGAGAAGAACGGCAAGATGGCCGCGGATGTTGAAACAGCCGGGGAGATCGCCGTGGAAAAATTGCCCCGTGCAGACGAAAAAGAGAAGGTTACCCCTTCTTCCGGGGGCGTTTCCTCTGGCGGCGATCCCCTTTCATCGGCAGGCAAACTTCATGCTGCGATAGTCGGGCTTCTCAGGGAGAAGAAAAAAGGGATCAGCACATTGACTCTGCTCGAGATGGTCCACCCCGTATCGTTGACCCGTGGAGTTCTTACCCTTTCGTATGATAGCAATCTGGATTTTTTGAAAGGCAAATTGACCGAACCGGGGCGGCTGAGGCTGCTGGAAGGGGTTGCGGCTCAATTGGCGGGCAAGAAGATCCGTATCAAGCTGGAACCCCGGATTTCTTCCCGGGACGGGGAAGAAGACAGGCCCGGATCGCCCGATGGTATTCCCGAAGGCGAATTGGAAAAAGAACCGCCGCCGGGCCCGGAAGAAGCCAGGCCCGCGGTGACATCGGCGGCTGAAAAATCGCATTCCGCGGAGAAAGAAGCCAGGGGGTACCGGGGCAGTTCTGCAAAAAAGGCAGAGGCCGGGGACGATTTGATATTGAATGAGGCTTTGAAGTTATTCAAGGGCAAGATAATTGAAAGCGAAAACTGATTTTACTATCAAGGGGAGGTTACCAGATGGCCAATTTGGGGAAGATGATGAAACAGCTCCAGCAAGTTCAGAACAAGGTAATGAGAATGCAGGAAGAGATTGCGGAAAGAGAGATCGAAGCCACCAGCGGCGGTGGCGCGGTGCGTGTGGTCGCCAGCGGGGCCAAGAAACTGCTTTCTGTTTCCATCGCTCCGGAAGCGATTGATCCGGATGATCCGGAGATGTTGGAGGATCTGATTGTAGCAGCGGTAAACGAGGTTATGGACCGGGTGGATGCGGTCACTGCCGAGGAGATGAAAAAAGTAACCGGTGGAATGGAACTTCCCCCGGGGTTGCTGTGATTTATGAATATAACGGTAGGGCTCGATAGAGGGGATCGATGATGAACTATCCGCCATCATTGCAGAATCTGATAGAAATGTTCTGCCGTTTTCCGGGGATAGGGCCGAAGACTGCGCAGCGCCTTGTTTTCTTCCTGTTGTCGCGGCCCCCGGAGGAGGCCGAGCAGATGGCCAGGGCCATGGTCCGGGCACGAAAAAAAATACGTTATTGTTCCATCTGTGCCGGTTTTACCGAAAATGACCCCTGCAACTTGTGCACGGATGCCCGGCGTGACCAATCCATCATCTGTGTGGTTCAACACCCGCATGATGTGATGGTCGTCGAGAAGACGGGGCATTATCGTGGGCGTTATCATGTTTTGCACGGAGCCCTCTCGCCCCTGGATGGGATCGGACCCGAGGAGTTGAGAATACCACTATTGAAAGAGAGAGTTGCCTCGGGGGAGGTCAAGGAAGTTATCGTTGCTACCAATCCCAATGTGGAAGGGGATGCCACGGCTGTTTTCATTGCCCGCAACCTTAAACCCCTGGGCGTGAAAGTTACCCGGATTGCTTTTGGCCTGCCTGTAGGTGGCGATCTGGAGTATGCCGATGTGCAGACCATGGGTCGTTCATTGGCAGGCAGAGTAGAAATATGACAGGCTTTACTTCGGCAAACGATGAAAAAAAAGAAATTTGTTTTATTATCAATCGTTGTTCTGATCACCACTTCTTTTTTCGTACTCGCTGTCCTTTCTTGCTTTAACTTGCTTCCACGCAGGTTCTACAGAGCCGAAGATTTTGGGATCGAAACCATATACAGCAAGAATGATTATAACCATAACGGCGTTGATGACTATACCGATATTCTGCACGGGGCAAGGAAAGATGCCTCCAGAAGGCCCCGCTACAGGAGTCTTTATTATGCGGGCGGTTATCCCCCGGAAGATGAAGGCGTCTGCACTGATCTGGTCTGGCGGGCATTTGCCAGCGCGGGATATTCACTGAAAGAGATGGTTGATGAAGATATAGAAAATAATTTATCGATGTATCCGCGCGTTGATGGCAAGCCGGATCAAAATATCGATTTCAGAAGGGTGCCCAACTTGAAAGTGTTTTTTGAACGACATGCCCGCTCCCTGACCCTTGATCCTTACGCAATCGAGCAATGGCAGCCAGGGGATATCGTTATCTTTGGAGAAAACTACAATCATATCGGTATTATTTCGGACAGGCGCAACATCGATGGAATCACGTATCTGATTCACAATGCCGGGCAACCGGTGCGGGAGGAAGATGTTCTGATACACTGGCACGGGACGCACGGGATCACGGGGCATTACCGTTTTGATTACCGGCCATGAAATGGCCTCTTTTTTTGGCTGAACGGGCAGAGTGACGATTTGACGAAGCAGGTTGAAACCTGTTTTTTTTATGGTGTTTTCTGATTCCCCCAGGAATTAATGTTTTATACGGTGCATAGATATTATCAACGGGGAGGGAGGCGCCATGCGTTTCTTGATTCGGTGGGCAAAAAAATTGTCCAAGCACTTCTTCCCGCGGGAAACACCGGCGGAAAAGGAAGCCAGAGAATTTCTGGGCATCATAAAAAAAGCACACCAGGAATGGGAAGAGGCCCGGAATTACTTTGATCAGGTGAATGAAAGTGAACTTGTTGATTACGCCATATATGCTGTATGTGCAGCTGAAAAAAAATATGTGTACCTCTATCAAAAAGCCAAGAGGCAGGGGTATCTGTTCGCCAGTCCGGATATGTATGCGGATATGATCAGCATGGGAGGTTGATTGTAAATGTCGGACCTGCATATCAGTATTGCTTTGACTGTTATTTTTAGCATTCTGGTCATCTATGTACTGGCCAGATTGCTTTATCATCCCCTGCGCTGGTTTTTTCGTCTGCTGGTGCATGTTGCGGGGGGACTGATAATCCTGGTTATCTTCAATTTCCTGGCCTCTTTCTGGGGAATTTCCATCGGGGTCAACCTGGTTACAGGTTTGCTGGTTGGACTGATGGGGGTGCCGGGACTGGTTCTGCTTGTCTGCCTGCAACTGATATTGTAAAATCACTTTGTTTTTGCCGCGCACTGCAATGAAGGGCCCCGCGTTATCGGCGAGGCCCTTCATCTTGATGATGATCTGGATTCAATCCCTGCTCCGCCAGATTCTATCTTCCGGGAATTCATGGTCCGTTTCTTGATTCTTTTCAGGGAATCGAACCCCGGATGGTGGATCAAAATGTAAAACTTCCGGAGGCGAAAAATCCTGTTTGGATTCCAGGCCGTCAAAGAAGGAATCGGGTAACCCTGACTCGAACTTACCGGTGGTGCCCTTGCCAAAATCGGAACGGGGGGAAAGTCGAATATGGAAAAAAGTTACGATGTCATCGTTGTTGGAGCCGGTACGGCCGGGACATATTTTGCAAAGTTGATGGCTGCCCGGGGATACAAAGTTCTGGTGGCTGAAAAAGCGGCCAAAGAAAATTTGGGCCAACGTCTTGACATATTCCACATCGATGAAGAACTGTTCGAGGAGTTTGATGTACCCGTTCCTTCGGCTACCGACGAGGACTATGTGGGTGTTTTCAAATATGCGATCAGCAAATCAGCGTTTGATCAATATCCCAAGCGGACGGATTACCCTTTCGTGGTCATGCATCTGCCGTTGTTTCTGGCCAGACTGGCCCGATGGGCGGAAGGATTCGGGGTTGAATACGCATACGAGACCGAGTTTGTGGATTTTGTTTATTCCCGGGGTCGGATTGAAGGAGCAAAGCTAAGGCAAGGCGGTAACATTCATGAGGTGTCTTCAAGGCTGGTTGCCGATGCTTCGGGCATCTCCTCGGAAGTGCGCCGCAAGCTCGGGGACGGCTACGGGGTGGAAAATTTCGAGATCGGCCCCGACAGCAAATTTTATGTGATCTTGCGCTACGTAAAACTGAAAAATCCGGAAACCGACCGTGTTGACATTACAACCAACTGGCCTTTCTACAAGACCTGGATTGCCCCCCAGCATGATCCGGATGGGGCTATAATCGGTGTCGGCGCCAACTTTTCCTTTGAATACGCGGAAGAGATCTACCAAAAATTCACGGCCCGGGTAGAACTGCCCCCCCATGAACTGCAATATTTCGAAAAAGGGACTACCCCATACCGCCGCCCCCCTTACTCTTTTGTGGCTGACGGGTTTGTGGTACTGGGAGATTCTGCCTGTTTGACCAAACCGTACAGCGGCGAAGGTATTACCGCCGCATGGGTGCTATGCAAGATCGCTGCAGAGGAATTTTCAAATGCGATGCGGGATGGCCGCTATCCCGACACCGGAAGCGTGTGGAATACGAATGTACGCTATCAACGGGGCCAGGGTGCGAAATTTGCCTACATCATGGCTACACTCATCGGCGCGGTAAACGGCACGGCAGAAGAAAATCATTACCAGTTCAAAAAAGGCATTGTTTTCAATGAAAAAGACATGACGGACATGAACCGGGATTTCGGTGTCAACCTGGGTATCGGTTCCATCATATCACTTGTACTGAAAATAATTGGCGGGGTTTTGACCCGGAATATCTCGCTCCACACGCTCAAGGAACTGATCAGGGCAGTGCTGGTTGCCGACAAGCTTCAGAAACACTACGAGAAATTTCCTGCAGATATCTCTGCCTATGAAACATGGAAACGAAAGGCCGAGGCACTCTGGGCTTCGGCGGGATCCATGGCTGATACGGCCAAGCATTAGGCCTGTTCGGCCATGCTATTCCAGGGCTGCCTGCATTTCCCCGATTATCAATGCTGGCAGGTGGGCGTAGTCTTCCGTGGGAAGATAGTTTGCTGCATGCGCATCGAAAAGAATATTGGCCGAAGCCGGAAATTCCTCGTCTCCTTCATGCAGTATAAAATTTACAGGAACCCGGGGCATGACAGGGATGACCATGCTGTTTTTTCCTGTTTGAGCATGGGGGAATCCTCCTATTTTGGCAGCTGCCCGGGCAAAGGAAGCGGCGGAATTACCGAAAGCTTGCACAAAAGGGGTAACAGCTCTTCTGTTGAAGGGATTGGCATAGATCTGCCCCCCCGGAAGTTCCTGGAATGATATCCATCGACCCGCCAGCGGGGACCCATCAGCGGTGTTAAGATAATGCAGGATAATGATGCTTTGATAAAGAGGTGCTTTCTCACCGTCGGAGACAAGGATTTCGCCGGAAGGATGAAAAACTTTGTAATTTTTATTCAACAACTGGATACTGAATGAATTTCTGTCCTGGTCATATTCAACAGCGCTTTTGCGTGCAATATCGTACGGTTCCTTGATCGAAAAATCATCAATGGCATAACGCAGGGTTGTTTCCAGGTTCAGGAAACCACCTTCCTTTTTGCGGTTCATTGCAAGCCTCCCTGTCCAATTCAATGAAATTTTAAATCAGGTTCATGTTCATATTAGCATAAAATCGGGGTTTCGGGGGCTATAAATATGGTATGCTTGGAAAAGAAGTTGACAGGAGAGAGCAAAAATGTATCTGATCAGTGCCTGCCTTCTGGGGATAAGGAGTAGATATGACGGGGGATCCAGCCCCTGCCGGTTGTTGTTGAAAAGCAGGGATAGATTGGCTTTGATACCCATCTGCCCTGAACAGTTGGGAGGCCTCCCCACTCCGAGGGAGCCTGCGGAGATAAGGGGAGGCGATGGCAATGATGTCTTGCAGGGAAGGGCCGCTGTGGTCACAAGGGAAGGCCATGACGTGACGGCAAATTTCGTGCGGGGGGCGGAAGAAACACTGAGGATGGCCATCTTGCTGAAGGTCAGGGGAATCATCCTCAAAGAGGGTAGCCCTTCCTGCGGTTATGGAAGGATTCATGATGGGAGTTTTACGGGAAGATGGCGGGAAGGGCATGGCGTTACCGCCTCCTTGCTGGAAGCAAACCATTTCAAAATATACACGGTGAACAATTTACCATCGGTATAATTGACACCAAAAAAAAGGTTTGTTATGCTAGCCTAAACAATCAAAGTCCAGAAAACAAAACAATAGAGGGAGATGTGATGTTGTGGCTCAGGAAAAGGTTGTCCTTGAGGGGATTACTTTTGATGATGTTCTGCTGATACCATCCAAATCCCATATCTTGCCCCGCGATGTTGATATCGCTACCAACCTGACCAGAGATATAAAATTGAATGTACCGATTGTCAGTGCCGGAATGGACACGGTTACCGAATCACGTATGGCTATTGCCATGGCACGTGAAGGGGGTATAGGTGTAATACACAGGAATATGCCTGTTGACAAGCAGGCAGAAGAGGTGGACAAGGTCAAGCGTTCGGAGCACGGGGTAATTACAAACCCTTTCTACCTCTCTCCCGATCATCGTGTCAATGATGCTGCCGCGCTGATGGAAAGATATCGTATATCCGGTGTGCCCATTACCGTGGCGGGAAAGCTTGTGGGCATCATCACCAACCGTGATCTGCGTTTTGAAAATGATTATTCCAAATTCATCGGCGATGTTATGACCAGGGAGAACCTGGTTACAGCGCCGGAGGGTACGACACTCCAGGAAGCGCAGGACATCTTGAAAAAATACAAAGTGGAAAAATTGCCCATTGTGGATGCCGACTTCAATCTTAAAGGGCTTATCACCATCAAGGATATCGAAAAAACCATCCGCTATCCCCGTTCGGCGAAAGATAAAGGCGGGCGTCTGTTGGTGGCTGCGGCGGTAGGTGTGTCTTCAGATATGGATTCCAGGGTGGAGGCCCTGTATGAAGCAGGCATGGATGTATTGGTGCTTGATTCCGCCCACGGCCATTCTGCCAAGGTTCTGGACGCTATTTCACGTATCAAGAAGAAATATCCCGATCTGCAGGTTGTTGCCGGAAATGTGGCCACCGGTGAAGGCACCCTTGACCTGATCAAGGCCGGTGCTGATGCGGTGAAGGTGGGGGTTGGACCCGGATCCATTTGCACGACCAGGGTTATTGCCGGAGCGGGAATGCCACAGATAACAGCGATCATGGAGTCCTGCAAGGTTGCCAGCAAGCATGGAGTACCTGTTATCGCTGATGGAGGCATAAAATATTCGGGAGATATAACCAAGGCTATTGCTGCCGGGGCGGATGTGGTGATGATCGGAAGCCTTTTTGCGGGAACGGAAGAGAGCCCGGGGGAATTCGAGATTTATCAGGGCCGCAGTTACAAGGTGTACAGGGGAATGGGTTCGTTGGGGGCCATGAAGGAGGGCAGCAGGGACCGTTATTTTCAGGAACAGGAGGCCAAGCTGGTACCTGAAGGAATCGAAGGAAGAGTGCCTTACAGGGGAACGGTCGGGGATATGGTATATCAACTCGTGGGCGGCTTGAAGGCCGGTATGGGTTACAGCGGAGCAAGCAATCTGCATGAGCTGAAGACCAGAACATCTTTTGTGAGGATAACCGGCGCCGGCTTGCAGGAGAGTCATCCTCATTCAGTACAGATTACCAAGGAAGCGCCCAATTACAGTGTTTGATAGAATGAAAACGGGTAAATATCCTTTAATCGAAGCTCTGCAAGAACAGCTGGATCGGGTCGACTATCGCTTTCATGTGCCTGCTCATCTGGCGGAACACGGGGTACATCCGGCTTCCGCTTACGATCTTACTGAATTGCGGGGCCTGGACAATCTTTTTGAACCCGTCGGGGCAATTGCAAGGTCGCAGGAGCTGGCAGCCGATTTTTTCGGTGCGGATGAGACTTGCTACCTGGTTAACGGAAGCAGCGCGGGATTGATAGCGGCGATATGGTCTTCCTGCCGCCGGGGCGAAAAGGTAATTCTTGGTCGCAATGTTCATCGCTCGGCGATAACTGGCTTGATATGGAGCGGGGCGGTGCCCCGCTTTATCCCCGTCAAGGAACATATCTGGGGCATCCCCTTGAATATAAATGTAGCGATTGTGGAAGCGGCGTTATCGGAAAAAGGGTTTTCCCCGACGGCGATGGTAATTACCAACCCTTCCTATCACGGTATATCCACCGATGCCGATGCCTTGCGAACCATAACCGCGAGGAAGGGGATGACGTTGATCGTGGATGAGGCGCATGGGGGGCACTTTGTATTTTGTTCCGATTTTCCACGTTCAGCTGCCTCCATCGAAGCCGATCTGTGGGTAAATAGTGCGCATAAGACTCTCGGGGCTCTGACTCCCGGGGCCCTGCTCCATCGCAAGGGAAAACGGGCCGATCCGGCCAGGCTGAAGAATGTGCTGGGCATGGTGCAGACATCGAGCCCGTCTTATGCCGTTCTGGCCTCACTGGAAATGATTCAAGGAGAACAGGAAGATAGCTGGAAAGAGGCAATCAGATTGAGCCGCTATGCCAGGCGGGAAATAAATGCGAGGGGAAAATTCATATGCCTGGAAGAATCCATGCTTCCTGCCGGTTTCTCCATGGATCCCCTGAGGCTTACAATCAGGGCGGATAAAGTGGCGCTGAACGGATTTCAGATAGCGGAACTACTGAAAGATGAGCATCGCATCGAGGTGGAACTGGCCGGATACAATAATCTTGTAGCCATTATTCATCCCGGACATCGGAGGGATGACATCGACGCTCTTGTTGTGGCATTGGAACGGATAGGGGAGCGCTATGGTTCACCCGGTGGAAAGGAATCCGACCGGGAGATTTATCCTCTTCCGGCGATGGCTCTTGCACCGCGGGATGCCGCGGAATCACCCTGGAGAGAGTTGCCCCTTGGGAGTGCATGCGGCTGTATCTCCGCGGTTACCGTTCTGCCCTTTCCCCCCGGCACCCCCGTGTTGATTCCCGGGGAAGTGATTTCCCGGGAGATTGTTGAACAGATCATCGCGGATTGTGAAAGGGGCTACAATTTTTTGGGGTTGGGGTCCGGACCGTCACGGCCGATCATGGTCGTGGATGATGATCGGGAAAAAGTGGGGGAGGGATTGTCTTGAAAAGGGGCTTGTTCCTGACCTTTGAGGGAATAGACGGCGCCGGGAAAACGACACAGATAGGATTGCTGGAGAAAAAATTGGCCCGTCAAGGGATCGCTTCCCTGTTTGTCCGTGAACCGGGATCGACGCAGGTCGGGGAAAAAATACGCCAGATATTGCTGACCCCGGAAAACAAAGGGATGGCACCGGCAACGGAAATACTGCTCTATGCTGCTGCCCGGGCTCAGATCGTAACGGAGAAGATCAGGCCGGCATTGGATGAAGGTAAAATGGTGGTCTGCGATCGTTACATTCATTCAAGTCTTGCCTATCAGGGGTTTGGCCTGGGCTACGCACAGGAGAAGATCAAAATGATCAATGGGGAGGCAACGGGTGGGCTCTGGCCGGATTTGACCTTTGTTTTTGACATTGAGGTGGCTGAAAGTAGCCGCAGAATCGATCGGAAGGAAGACAGGCGCGCCGGGAAAGACCGTATCGAGCAGAGAGATTCCGGGTTTTACAATCGGGTGCGTCAGGGGTACCTTGCCCTGGCTGCCGGGGATCCGGAAAGGATGGTCGTTATACCTTCACATCTGTCCATCGAAGAGGCGCATGCCACGATATGGGAGGAATTGAAGGGGAGGGTTACGATTGGGACTTGAACGTTTGGTCGGGCAAGAAATGATCATCAAAGTTTTGCGGCATTACCTTGTCAATGATCGCTTACCCCATGCCCTGCTTTTTTCCGGCCCGCAGGGTACTGGAAAAAGCACCATGGCCCTGTTGATTGCGCAATTTCTCAATTGTACGGCTCCCGCCCCGCCTTGTGGAGAGTGTATCTCCTGCAAGGGCATTGCTGCGGGGAGGCACCCCGATGTGGTGGTGGTTGAAGCGGAAGGGCAGAGTATTAAAATAGATCAGATCAGGGCGGCCAGAAAGCAGTTTGTTTATATTGCGCATGGTCCGGGTAGAAGAGTCTGCATTATCGAAGATGCCCATGACCTTACTCCCGAAGCAGCGTCTTCCCTGCTCAAGATCCTCGAAGAACCTCCCGAGAGGCTGGTATTTATCTTGACTACGTTCAATCCGTCCCGGCTTCCACCGACAGTGGTTTCGCGCTGTCAGCATTTCATGATGAGGCGGTTGAATGATCGGGAGATGGCCGATTTGCTATCCCAAAAAAGTCCCGCATCATCGGAAGAAGATATCGATCTGGCGGTAAAGATGGGAGAGGGAATTGCCGGGCGTGCCCTGGAAATACTTGTTGATGGGGAGTGGGGGGCGCGACGACAGGAGGCTTATGATCTGGGTGCAAGGATGGTGGCACCGGGTCAGTCGGCAGTTGATCAATATCTGCTGGACAGGGCCCAAAGCTGGGTTGAACGCAAAGACCTTCCCTATCTATTGGAATTGCTTGCCACCTTTTTTCGGGATGGGCTTTTCTGGAGTTTGTGCAGGGATCCGATGATGTTGACAGATATAACGCGGCAAGCTTTCTGGGAGAAGCATAACACCAGTGATTCTGTTTTGATGGATTGTTTGAAAATCCTCAACCGCACACGTCGGATGTTGTTTTCCAATGTGAATTTAACACTGGCCATCGAGAATGTTTTTTTACAGATCAGAAGGAGGGTAGAAAATGTATAGAGTAATTGGTGTCAGATTTCGCAAAGCGGGGAAAATATATTATTTTGACCCTGAAGATAAACAATTGAGAAATGATGACATGGTTATTGTGGAAACATCCCGTGGCCTGGAATTGGGCAGGGTAGTCGAGGAAAGCAGAAAGGTTCGTAAAAAGGAGCTTGTACTCCCGTTGAAAAAGGTTTTGCGCAAGGCGACATCGGCCGACCTGTATCAGCTGGAGGACAACAAGCGCAAGGAAGAGGAGGCCTTCAAGATATGTCAGCAGAAAATAGCCAAACACGGGCTTGAAATGAAGTTGATCAAGGTGGAATGCACTTTTGACCGCAACAAGATCATCTTTTATTTCTCGGCCGAGGGGAGGATTGACTTCCGCGAATTGGTCAAGGATCTTGCTTCTGTCTTTCATACCAGGATAGAACTTCGGCAGATAGGTGTAAGGGATGAGGCCAAGCTTGTTGGAGGGGTGGGGCCCTGCGGGCGGCCTTTCTGCTGTACAACTTTTTTGGAGGATTTCGAATCGGTCTCCATCCGCATGGCCAAGAAACAGAACCTTTCTTTGAATCCAACCAAAATATCCGGCTTGTGTGGCCGTCTGATGTGTTGCTTGCGTTTTGAAGCCGAGATTTACGAAGATCTGGAAGATAAATATCCGGCGGTGAAAGATCGAGTGATTACCCCCGATGGAGAGGGCAGGGTTGTGTCCGTGAACGTGGTAAGTAAAACGGTACAGGTGGAATTGGCGGAAATGAAACGAAACCGCGAATTTCCCGTGGAAGAAATAGAACCGCTGGCAGGGGGGAATGAGTAAAATCGCAGGCAATGGCCACGGCATTCTTTATCTCTGTGCAACACCTATCGGAAACCTTGCGGATATAACCATTCGCGCCTTGGATATTTTGCGCGAAGTCGAAATAATCGTATGTGAAGATACGAGAAGGACCTCGAAATTATTACATCATTACGGAATAAAACCCCATAAATTGATCAGTTATCATCAGCACAGTCCTCCGGAGCGTGTCGATTACATCCTGAGGTTCCTGGAAAAGGGAAAAGACCTGGCCATGGTTACGGATGCGGGGATGCCCGGACTATCAGATCCCGGTTCGGAACTGGTTTCCCATGCATGGAAGAACGGATTTGAAGTAACCGTTCTGCCCGGGCCATCAATGGTTACCGCAGCTCTTGCCATCTCAGGCATGCCCGCCGATAGTTTTGTTTTCCTTGGTTTTTTGAATCGCTTTTCCCCCGGGCAGCGTAAAGAAATCCTTGGCAAACTCCGTTGCAGCAAGGTTACAATCGTTATCTTTGAAGCGCCCCATCGTATCATGGAGACACTGCAGGAACTGGAGGAAATTTTCGGGGAGGCATGTGAAATTGCGATGGTCAGGGAACTGAGCAAAAAATTCGAAGAAGTTACCCGTGGGACGCCCGGTGAGCATCTGCGCCGTTTTCAGAAAAAGGAACCGCGCGGCGAACTTACGATGGTACTTGCCCCGGATCCACCGGGGAAGGAACAGGCAGCCGACCAGAAGTTGTACGATGATCTTGTCACTTTGGCCCGTGCCGGGATTCCGCCGGGATTTGCCGTTAAAGCTGTATCCTTGTTGAGGAAAGAACCGCGCAACCGGGTTTACAAGCTACAGTTGAAACTGAAGAAGGAAAGATAGAAAAACAGGAATAAAAAAAACAAGCAGCTTCAAAAAAGTGCTTGTTTTTTTTCCTTTTAAAAAATTTAATCGTTGCTACCCGACATGATGGAGATGCATTCCTTGCAAACATTCTTTCCTTTATATTTGACCATGTCGTCCGCACTATTGCAGAAGATACATGCAGGTTCATACTTCTTCAAAATAATGCTTACCCCGTCGACGTAAATTTCCAGCGCATCCTTGACTTCTATGCCCAGCGTTCTACGGAGTTCGATAGGGATAACTACTCTGCCAAGTTCATCTACTTTTCTTACGATTCCTGTTGATTTCAAAAGATATTCCCCCTTTTTTTTGTAACGCTCTAAGAGATATTATACCAATTACTGTAACCATGTCAATGCTTTATCATGGAAGCCATTGGCATACAAAATATGCCAGAAATCATGACTTGAAAACACCTTTCCGGGCACCGTAAAAGTGCCTTGCGGGGCGGTAGAAGCCGCCACAATCAGGAGGTATTTTCTTGACACGGATATTGGGTTTGCTATAATTGTTGTATATGTTTGGCAATTTCGTTTCCGTATCAAAAACGATCCGGAAGGCCCGTTTTTTTAAGATTGATTCTTTTTCAAGATTGAACAAATACTAAAGATGCAGATCCATCTTATCGGGGGTAGCAGGAGGATATCTTTTCATGAGCAAGGGTGAAAGTTTTTATATTACCACTCCCATATATTATCCCAGCGACAAACTTCATATCGGGCACTCGTACACCACGGTTGCCGCCGATGCGTTGGCCCGTTTCAAACGGCAGGCCGGTTATGACGTGTTATTTTTAACGGGCACGGATGAACACGGGCAGAAAATACAGCGTCAGGCCGAAGCTGCCGGAAAGCCACCTCAGGTTTTCGTGGATGAAATTGTAGAATGGATCAAGGAACTTTGGGAAGAACTGGCGATTTCTTATGATGATTTTATTCGCACTACCCAGGAAAGACACAAGGTGGTGGTGCAAAAAATTTTCAACCGTTTTTTTGAAAATGGCGATATCTACAAAAGCAATTACCGGGGATGGTACTGCACGCCATGTGAAGCTTTCTGGCAGGACAGGCAGGTCGAAGAAAGCAAATGCCCCGATTGCGGGCGGGAAGTGGAACTGGTTTCCGAGGAAGGATATTTTTTCCGCATGTCCAGATATGCGGATAGATTGCGTTCCTACATAGAAGAAAATCCGGAATTTATCCAACCCCCCTCGCGAAAAAACGAGATGATCAACAATTTTCTTGAACCTGGCCTGGAAGACCTCTGTATATCACGGACCGCTTTCAAATGGGGGATACCCGTTCCTTTTGACCCCGACCATGTTGTCTATGTATGGCTCGATGCACTGAGCAACTATCTTACCGCCCTCGATTATCTGGGTGAGGATGACCGTAAATTCAACCGCTACTGGCCTGCCGATGTCCACCTTATTGGCAAGGAAATCGTGCGTTTTCACACCATCTACTGGCCCATATTCCTGATGGCACTGGATCTGCCCCTGCCCAGGAAGGTTTTTGGCCACGGGTGGTTGATATTGAATGAGGGAAAGATGTCCAAATCCAAGGGCAATGTTGTTGACCCGCGGGTATTGATAAAGAGGTACGGGGCGGACGCTATCAGATATTATCTTCTGCGGGAGATACCTTTTGGTGCCGACGGTGTATTCAGCATTGAAGCGTTGGTACAGCGAATCAATTCCGATCTGGCCAACGATCTGGGCAATCTTGTAAGCCGTACCCTGACGATGATGGACCGCTATTTCAACGGTGTTATACCCGCGCCTGCCGGGGTTGCCATCGGTGATGATGAATTGGTATCGCTGGCGTTGCAAGTTCCGGGGAAGATGGAAACGTTGATGGACAGGTTGCAGATCAGCAATGCCCTGGCCGAGTTATGGCAACTTGTGCGGCAATGCAATAAATATATCGACATGAATGCTCCCTGGGATCTGGCCAAGGATGGAGGGGAGGCTGCCAGGGGGCGTCTCCGGACGGTAATGTACAATCTGGCCGAGGGTTTGAGATTTATCGGGGTGCTGTTGTGTCCCTTCATGCCCGGTACTCCGCAGAGAATGTGGATCCAGCTGGGCCTCGCCGGAGATGAAGAGGGACAGAGCCGGGAAAGCCTTGACCGTTGGGGAGGGATCAAGGCAGGTTTGACAACCAGGAGGGGGGAAGATCTTTTTCCCCGCTTGAACCTGAATGAAGAGATAAACTGGCACAAAGGCAACGATGAATCACGGGGTGAACGTGTCCGGCAGGATGATGACGGGGACAAGCGGGGCCTCATCAGCCTGGAAGAGTTCCAGAAAGCGGAATTGCGCGTGGCCAGGATACTATCGGCCGAAAAAGTGGCCAGGACGGATAAACTCTTGAAAATAACCCTGGAATTGAAAAATGGTGAACTCAGGCAGGTGGTGGCCGGGATAGCCCCGAGTTATTCACCGCAGGAGCTGGAAGACAAGAAAGTGGTGCTGGTTGCCAACCTGCAGCCGGTCAAACTCAGGGGGATCCAGTCCGAGGGGATGCTGCTGGCGGCCGAAAATGATGACGGTGAATTGAGCCTTGTAACGGTGGACAGAGATATTCCCGCCGGTACTATCATAACGTGAGGGATCTCCATTGATCGACACCCATGCCCATCTTGATTTTCCCGATTTCAAAAAAGATCTTTCAGCAGTTCTCGAACGAGCCGCTGCACGCGGAGTATCGGCTATTGTTTCTGTTGGAATTGACGAGAAATCTTCGTCGCGGGCAGTGGCTATCGCCGCGGAAACTCCGTGGATATGGGCAACCGTTGGGATTCACCCCCATGAGTCTGCGCGTGTTACTCCCACTTTTCCCCGCTCTTTAAAAGAGCTGGCGTTTCTTCCCGGGGTAGTTGCTATCGGGGAGATGGGCCTCGATTATTATCGTGATCATTCTCCACGTGATGTTCAGCAACGAATATTTCGTACCCAGATAGATGTTGCCCGCGAGGTGAAGAAACCGGTGGTTATTCATTGCCGGGATGCTTATGACGATCTGGCGAAAATAATGGTTGAAAAAGAAATAGGCCGGGTGGGGGGGATCCTCCATTGTTTTTCCGGGGATGAATCGTTTGCTCGCAAGAGCCTGGATCTGGGCCTGTATATTTCTATTGCCGGCCCCGTTACCTATCCCCGGGCAGATCGTTTGAGGGATGTGGTCAGGATGATTCCTCTTGACCGCCTCCTCGTTGAGACCGATGCTCCATTTTTGACCCCCCAGCCATACCGCGGTAAAAGGAATGAACCTTCATTTATTCACGCCACATACGAAAGGATTGCAGCCCTCAAAGGGATATCCCCCGAGGAACTGCAGAGACAATGCCGCCGCAATTTCCAGCGCTTGCTGGGCATTTCTATCTCCCGATAATACTTCTGCAATTGGCACAATAGTCCGAATAATTGAGAGAGAGCTTGTATATAATAAATGGACAAACTTTCTGCGCCGTATCGGGGCAATAAAGGAATATAATGGCAAATATTGACCGGGAATTGTCTGTATCCGAAAGAAGTCAGGAGATAAATGGCAAAATAAAGATCAATAGGGATACTTATCAATGTAGAGCGTAATCTTTCAAATTATTAACGTATCTTAATAATAAATGGGGGGTTTGACAAATTTTCTTAACAAATATAAGATGTTGCCAAGCAGGGGGGCTCTACAATGAGTGGTTTATCCATAAATGAGGAACCTGAAGCCTGTATACTGGTTAGATCTGAAACAAAACAGCGAAGGTATGAAAAACGTTTAAAGCGTCAAAGACGGCAAGAGATCAGGAATGATTTCAAGGAAAAAATTTCCGCCTGGTTGCCTCGGAAGTCCAAGATGCTTTTTTTTGCAGGCATAATTCTTTCCATGTTTCTTGTATATCATGGATCGTTGAATACAGCCCGGGTTTATGTAGATGGCCAGTTCGTGAAGGAAGTAAGAACAGTCAGCCGCACCCCGGAGGAATTGTTGGATGAGTTGAATATGGAGACACACCCCCGGGACAGGATCGTGCCAGGCGGAAGAGATTTGTTGTGCAGAAATGAGCATGTTTACATAGAAAAGGCTTTTCCAGTTATCTTGTGCGCCGACAGCGAGGTCGCTGAATTCTGGACTTCACCCGTTTCGGTGGGAGATTTTCTTGTGGCAGAAGGAATTGAAATCGGTGAATTTGATGAAGTCGATCCCGGTTTGAATGAAATACTCGGCCCTTACGATGAGATTTCCATCGTAAGGATCGAAAAGATTTATACGTCTGCCGAGACGGCTATCCCGTTCAATTCGGTATACCGGGAGAATCCGGCCATGGACATGGGATCAGTCTGTGTCGTCTGTGAAGGCGAGGAAGGACTGAAAAAAGAGACGATGGAAATAGTTCTGGCCGATGGCCGGGAGGTAAGCAGGGCTGTAATCGATGAAACGATCATAAGTCCGCCTCGCAACAAGATAATCGAACGGGGAACCAGGGCGGTGGTCCCCGGGCTGGATATCCAATTTGTCAAAATGCTGAATGTCAATGCCACCGCTTATTGCCCCGGCACTCCGGGTTCCGGCTGTCCGGTTGATTCGAGGGGCTATTCGGTTTGTACCGGGAAAGCCACCGGCAGGACGGCGACGGGAGCAGTGGCACGCGGGGGGGACGGCACAAAACAGAACCCCTACATTATTGCTGTAGACCCGAAGGTTATCCCCCTGTACAGCAACGTGTACATCGAGGGTTATGGATATGCCGTGGCTCTTGATACCGGCGGGGCGATAAAAGGGAACAAGATCGATATCCTGTTTTCAACTCATAGCAGCGCGTTGCGTTTTGGAAGACGTAACTTGAAGGTATATTTACTCCCCTGAACAAGTATATATTTCTGAAGGGCCGATAAGGATAACGAGTTTGATACATAAATGAAAATCAATCTGGCATCGCCGCGTGAAATCAAAAAGATCATGACTGAATTTTGCCTCCAGCCTAGCAAGAAATGGGGGCAAAATTTTCTTGCCGATGCCAATATTGTCAGGAAGATTGTCACCGAGGTTGATTTACAACCGGGCGATCACGTTGTGGAGATCGGTGCCGGTTTGGGTGTATTGACCTTGCCGTTGAGCCAGGGAGCGGACAGAGTTATTGCCATCGAGATCGACCGGGGTCTGGTTCGTTTTTTGAGACAGTTGTTTTCTTCCCCGACCAATGTAACGCTGGTAGAGGATGATGTCCGCGAACTGAACATGGAGGATCTTTGTAATTCGGTCTGGGGCTCTGAAAAGAGGTCTGTCAAACTGGTGGGGAATTTGCCCTATTATATTTCCTCGCTGTTTATTTACGAACTTCTGGAGGGGGATATCTTCTGGCGCAAAGCAGTTTTTATGCTTCAAAAAGAGGTAGCGGAAAGAATTGTTGCCCCGGTTTCAACCCCGATATATGGTTCTTTATCTGTCCTGAGTCAGTGTTATCTCGATCTGAAAATAGCTTTCAATGTCCCGCCCAATGTTTTTTATCCCGTTCCCGAGGTAGATTCAACGGTGTTGGTTGCCAAACCAAAAATTGTTCTCCCCGACATGGGCGACAAAACTTTGTTCAAAAAATTGGTAACGGGGGTATTCAAGTATCGTCGCAAAACCTTGTTGAACTCTCTGGGATATTGTTTTGGTTACGAGAAACCATACCTGACTTCATTGTTGAAAGAGGCTCAAATTGATCCGCAACAACGGCCGGAATCGCTTGCTGTTGCAGAATTTGCAAACCTTTGTCGATTGATTTATAATGCTAGTGATAGACAATCCTGACCGATAATTTCAGTGCCAGCGTCTAGATCGAAAATGAAAGGTCCGGGCAGATGAATTTCATTAGTCCCTCCAGAGGCAGGCTTTCCTTCGATGATACTTTTGCAGAACTAACCTCCTATGTAAACGAAAGTCATGAGGAAAATTACAAGCTTATTATCGGTACCGATTCCCATGCATACATCAACGACAAAGTCGTTTTCGTTACGGCAATTGTGATACACAGGGTGGGCAAAGGCGGGCGTTATTTTTTTCACAAACGAAGGCATCGCTACATGGAGAGTATGCGTCAGAGAATCTTCTACGAAACTTTGCTGAGCCTGGAGGTCGCCAGCCGGCTCACAGACAAATTGTTACAGAACGGTTTCTCGGAACTGAACATTGAAATACATCTGGATGTGGGGGAAAAAGGCGAAACCAGGGAAATTATCAAAGAAGTTGTGGGCATGGTGATAGGCAGTGGCTATGATGCACGGATCAAGCCCGATTCGTACGGTGCTTCCAAGGTAGCAGACAGGTATACCAAATAACAATTTTTTCTGTCAAAATGATATTTGGTGAGTGGCGAGCGGACAGCAACATTTTCCCCGATTGTTTCAGGCGGACAGGGTTCGAAAAAACAGTGTATCCAGAAACCCGGGAGACAATTTGTTTTCAGCGCCCCGATGCCAATATTTCCCAGAAGAAGCTTGACCCTGCCCGGGAATTATGTTAATATAAAGCTGTATGATATGCTTGTGTTTATATGGTACAGAATAATTGCTGAGGTGATAAGATAGTGGCCAAAAATGTTCTGTATGAGATCCGCAAAAGCCTGGAATCTCGTGTAGGAGAAAAGATCAAATTGAAAGCCAACCGGGGAAGACGCAGGACTTTTGAAAAAGAAGGAGTGCTGGAGAGTACCTACCCATCAATATTTGTTATCAGGGTTGATGAACCAAACTACTATCAAAGATTTACTTTCAGTTATGCCGATGTTTTGACGGAAACGGTTGAACTTAGTTTTTTCAATGAAAACAAAGTGTTTGCTTCGGGAAACTAGAAGTTGAATGGAAATATCTTTAAAAGAACCTTTGAAAGAAAAAGGTTCTTTTTTTGTTTTAAATTTGAAAGCAAGTGGATAACTATTCATAAATCATGGTTCATTTTCATCAACTGGATTACATTTTCTCGTATTTGAAAAACGTATCGTGGCAAAATAATCACGCCACCATTTTATTTAAAGGAGTTGATGCTGAATGGCCCGTCGTCGATCAGTAATGTCCGAAGCCATGAAGTACGAAATGGCCAGGGACATGGGTGTTGCCGACATTGTCGAAAGGGAGGGCTGGGGCGGAGTTACCTCCCGACAATGCGGGAATATGGTCAGATTGGCTATCGAGAAAGCTGAGCAGATGCTCCGGGATAATAACATCAATAATAGTTAAGGTGGCAGGGTGCGTCCTTCAAGGGCGCACCTTTTTTGGAGGAATTATTATGAACCATGTGGAAGAAAAGATGATCAGATCCAGGGAGGGGAAGGTAAAAAAACAGCATCATGGATGTGGTTTTCAACGCTCCGGCAAAAATCAATCTTGGTTTGAAGGTGCTTCAAAGGCGGCCTGATGGTTATCATGAAATAGAAACGGTCATGCAGCAGATTGGCCTTTGTGATTACCTGATATTTCAGGAAATTCAGAACAGCGGGATCAATCTTTGTACCAGGGGAGCCGTTATTCCCCGGGATGAAAACCTGGCCTACCGTGCAGCGATTGCATTGAAAAAAAGGGCCCGGATCAACAGGGGGCTGAACATAACGCTGTACAAAAATATACCCATGGGAGCCGGACTGGGTGGAGGGAGTGCAGATGCGGCCACTGTACTGACTGCACTGAACAGGATATGGAATTTGCAGATTTCGCGGGATGAGTTGGCGGCAATTGCTGTTGAACTGGGCTCCGATGTGCCTTTCTGCCTTCAGGGAGGAACTGCCCTGGCCCGTGGACGGGGGGAGATACTGGAACGGTGGCCTTCTTTGCCTTTTTCCTGGTTGGTACTGGCCAGGCCCGCGGGTCTTGTGATTCATACCGGCGGGGTATACAGGAAGTTGCCCCGTGAATTGCCTGCTACTACTTCTGGCTATGATCGTTTAAGGCGGCATCTGGAGAGGGGGGACCGGGAAAATATTTTGAATTGGCTGGCCCGGGATTGCGTCAATATGCTGGAAGAAATAATATTCCGGGACAATACTTCGTTGGATCGGCTGAAAAATCTTTTCAGAGAATCGGGGTTGCTGCCCTTGATGTCGGGAAGCGGCCCGGTTATGTTTGCATTGACTGATTCTCTCGAGATGGCGCATGCCGTTGTGTTTATCCTTGAACAGGAAGGATATGAAGCCTGGATCAGTTGGACTCTTTGAATTGTTTTGCCATAATGTGACAGGAGGAGGGATCGGTATCGTGTTGAACGTGGTTATCCTGGCGGGAGCTACCCGCAGGGGCGATCTGGAAATCATGGAGAAAGTGGAGAACAAAGCCTACATAAAAATTGAAGGACGTACAATGATCGAAATTATAATGGGGACCTTGAGAGAAGTGCCTGAAATTGGAGATATCATCGTGGTAGGAATGCCCGACGAGCTAGAAAAATTGAATATTGACCGTTACAGTTTCCAGTCGATCACCCCCCGCGGTTCGTTTCTTGACAATATTGCCGCCGGTCTCGGTGAATTGGACCCGTACAGGCCCTGTTTGATCATCTCGGCAGATATACCTCTACTTTCCAGGGAGGCAATTGAAGATTTGATGGAACGTTGTTCCCCTTACGAGCATGATTTTTACTATCCGATCATCACCCGGGAAAGCTGTGAGAAAAACTATCCTGGAGTGAAGAGGACTTATGTGCAACTCAAAGAAGGAACTTTTACCGGTAGCAATGTCATGATGACCAAGCCGTATTGGATTTTGGAGCAGATTGACGATATTGAAGTATACCTGTCCTATCGAAAAAGACCGTGGAAACTGGTACAGACTCTGCCCCTGATTTATATCATAAAATTTCTTATCAAACGTCTGTCGATCAAAGAACTGGAAACCTATTTATCGGGACTTTTCAAGGTCAAGGCACGGGCAGTGGTTACCCCTTATGCAGAGATAGGCGTGGATGTGGATAAGCCTTCGGATCTGGAGTTGGTTCGCAAATTGTTATCTACAGAAAATTAATAAATTTAAAGAAATATCTTCAATTTGAAGGATTATGGAATAATCTGTAGAATTAGTACACAAATTAAAAAATCCTGTTTATCCGGGGGTGTTACCTTTTGATTATCACCGATGTAAGGGTCAGAAAGATAAATAATGATGGAAGAATGAGAGCGATTGTATCAGTAACGTTGAATGACGAATTTGTCATCCATGATGTGCGGGTTATTGAGGGTAATAACGGATTGTTTGTGGCGATGCCCAGCAAAAGAACGCCTTCTGGTGAATTCAAGGACATAGCCCACCCCATTACTTCCGAGGCCAGGGGAAAGATAGAAGAAGTGGTTATCGAAGCTTATCGTCAGGAGCTGGCGGAGAAAGAGGAGATTGCCAGGCAGGAATTGGATGTACACGATACACAGGATGTACAGGAAGAAGATACCTTTTTGTAAGGGACGGGGGCCACGGAGGCCTAATAAATCCAATTATTCCAGAAAAGAGGAATGGATACATCATTCCTCTTTTTTGGTTTCCTTCTGCCGATATTATTATATAGTAAGGTTAGGTTGGAAATAATTAATTTGATGGAGGTTGTCAGTTCATGAGCTGTACAGCAGCAATAATATTGTTGATCGACGGGGTTGCCCCCTGCACAGATTCATGCCGACCCCGATCGGGGCAGGTGCTTTGTGGCAAGCCGATGCTTGAGTATGTGGCAGACGGTGCTCGTTTATTGACGAAAAATCTTATCTTTCTGGGTGGTTCTGAAGGAGAGTTGCAGATGTTGCACGGAGCGGGGGGGGCGCACTGTATCCCGGGAGCATGGCAACAGAATCCCCGCGCGAAGGTAGAATCATTGGTGGACGTTCTTCCGGATTCCGGATCGGTGCTTGTTCTTCATGGAAACATGCCGTTACTTTTACCACGGACTTTGAAGAGGATGGCAGAAGCGGCGCAGGAAAGAGATGTCGTCTTGCTTGCCGCGAAAATACCTGAACTTTCCGGATACAGAAGGATGATCCACAACGCAAATGGAGACATTCAAATTGTGGTCGATGATGGGGAGGCTCTGGCCGGGGAGAAAACGATTGAGGAGACAGACACGGGAGCGTACTGCCTGGCGGCCCGGACACTCAAGAAATACCTGAAACAGACCGGGTCCCGGGAAATGGCTGATGGATGTTTTTTTGCCAGTATCATTTCTTCAATGATCAAGGATGGCCTGAATGTAGGGGCGGTTGTGGCTGAAGATTTCGGGGAAAGTATGAAGATCGATGATTATTTGCAATTGGCCGAAGCAGTCAGGATATTGCGCGGCCGTATTAACAGGAAGTTGCTTGAAACAGGGGTTAATATCATTGATCCGGACTCTACTTTTATGGATGACGGGGTGGAGGTGGGCAACGGCACGACGATCTATCCACAGACAATTGTTGAAGGAAATTCCAGGATAGGGAACGATTGCCGGATTGGGCCGGGAACGCATTTGCGGGATACGTCGGTCGGTGATGGATGTTCGGTAAAAAATTCCGTGGCGGAAGAAAGTACCATCAACGAAGGGGCAAATATCGGCCCCTTTGCTTATTTGCGCCCCGGAACTGTGATCGGCGCGGGGGTCAAGATCGGTAATTTTGTCGAGGTTAAAAATTCCGATGTAGGAGCCGGGTCCAAGATTCCGCATCTCAGCTACATCGGCGATGCAGATATAGGAACCGGCGTCAATTTTGGTGCAGGTTCGATCATTGTCAATTATGATGGTCAGATCAAACACCGTACCTGCGTACAGAAAAATTCTTTCATCGGATGCAACAGCAATCTCATTGCTCCCATCAAGATCGGTGCAGGGTCTTACGTGGCTGCAGGTTCAACGCTCAACAAAGATGTTCCGGCCGGGGCGTTGGCTCTGGGACGTGCTCCCCAGATCAACAAGGACAGGATGGCAAAACGGTTTCTAAAAGATAGTAACGATTAAAAGGATAAAAACTGTCAAATAGAGAAGCATAGAGTTGGATCATTTTTGTAAAATTTGGGGGAGGGATAAAAGAAGTGGTAACCGATGGTATAGAAAACAACATCAAAATATTTAGTGGAACGGCCAATCCGTCTTTGGCGCGGGAAATTGCAAATCATGTAGGTGTTCCCCTGGGCAAAGCAAAATTGAACCGTTTCAAAGATGGTGAAATTACAATTTTTATCGAGGAAAGCGTCAGGGGAGACGATTCTTTTATCATTCAACCTCTTTGTTCCCCCGTCAATGAAAACATTATGGAACTTCTTATTTTGATGGATGCTCTCAAAAGGGCATCGGCCAAATCGGTGAATGCGGTGGTTCCTTATTACGGATATGCCCGGCAGGACCGTAAATCAAGGGGACGCGAACCGATTACCGCCAAATTGCTGGCGGATCTGTTAACCACTGCCGGGGCAAACCGGGTCATCGCCATGGATTTGCACGCCGGCCAGATTCAGGGTTTCTTCAATATCCCATTCGATCACCTGACCACGATCGCCATTCTGGCCAAATACTTCAAGGACAAGCATATTGAGGATGGGATTGTCGTATCTCCCGATCTGGGTGGGGTTACGCGTGCACGAAAATTGGCCAATTATCTGGAAATGCCGATAGCCATAGTTGATAAAAGACGATACGCCCCAAATCAGACCGAGGTGATGAATCTTATCGGTAACGTTGAGGGCAAGACTGCTATTCTGATGGATGATATTATCGATACCGGTGGGACGATCATCCTGGCGGCCGAGGCCCTGCTTGAAAAGGGGGCCAGGAAGACCTATGCTTGCTGTACCCACCCTGTTTTTTCGGGGACTGCCCTGCAAAAGCTATGTGCGTCCAGTTTGACAGAAATAATTGTTACCAATACCATTCCCTTGAGGGAGGAATGCCCTGAAAAAATAAAGATCATGTCAGTGGCTCCGTTGATCGGAGAGGCAATAGTGCGTATCCATCAACGCAGGTCGGTCAGTGAACTTTTCGAATAACAAATTGACCTTCTGTACAGGCTTATTGTATACTATTTGTTACTGTTGAGACGTTAAAAAGGGGGTTTTGATTATGGACAGGATAGCCCTGGAGGCACAGTTGCGGCCCGGGCGTGGAACCAGGGGTGAGCTCAACCGGCTTCGTCAGGAAAATCTGGTCCCGGCCGTTGTTTATGGACGCGGGAAAGAAACAATTTCTTTGTTGGTAGACGGGGGGGCGCTGAGCAAAGCTCTTTCCTCCGGTGCCGGAGAGAATGCAATTGTTGAATTGAAAATAATAAATGGAAAGAAAACGGGTGAGAAGGCCGTTGAAACGGTAATGTTCAAGGAACTTCAAAGGGACATTCTGTACAGTGATCGTCTTCTTCACATAGATTTTATCCGCATTTCGTTGACCGAGAAGATTTTGGCGGATGTTCCCTTGCAGGTGGTGGGGGAAACGGAGTCGCCGGGTGTCAGGGAAGATGGGGTTGTGCAGTTGTTGAGGCGTGATGTGCAGATTTTCTGCCTGCCGGCCGAAATCCCCGATTTTCTGGAGGTAGATATTTCATCCCTGGAAATTGGTGATGGTATCCTGGCCCGTGAACTGGAACTGCCCGAGAATATCGAATTGGAAACCGATCCGGAAGAGATTCTTGTCCAGGTCCTCATGCCACGGGAGGAGGAGGAGGAAGAAGAGGAGGAGGAAGAAGAAGTAGACGAGGTCGAAGAACTTGCTGAAGAGGGCGAAGAAGTTCCGGCAGAAGACGAAAGCAGTGAAGAAACGGCTCCGGAAGAATAAAAGCCATGCTGTGGAAGAAGGGGAAGACCGTTGAACAATTGATTGTAGGTCTTGGCAACCCCGGAAAAAAGTATGAACATTCCCTTCATAACGTTGGATTTCGTGTCATCACAAGGGTGTTCCGGAAATTGGGTGGAGGGCAGGTTCGCCGAAGGGGTTTTTACGTTTACGCCGAAAAAGACTACAGGGGTAAAAGGTTGGTTCTGCTCCAACCTTTGACCTATATGAACTTGAGCGGCAGGGCCGTCATCGAAGCGTTGCGTTGGTACAAGCTCCAACCTGCACAGCTGATGGTTATATACGACGATATGGATCTTGAACGCGGAGTGATACGCCTGCGTCCGCAGGGAGGCAGTGGAGGACATAAGGGGATTGTTTCGATTATTGAAAGCCTCGGCACCGAACATTTTTCTCGCCTGAGGGTGGGGGTTGACAGGCCGCCTCCTGGCATGGAACCCGAGTTTTATTTATTGAAAACGCGGGGTGTTGCCGATTCAGAAATCATGGCCCGGGCAGAGGAGAAGGCGGCCGAAGCGATACTGGTAACGATCGACGAAGGTCTGGATGCAGCCATGAATAAATTCAATGTATGTCAAGGAAAAGGGAAAATGTCCTGAAAATGAGTAAACATTAGCCCCAAGGTATAGCTATAATCAAGAATAATTTGCTGTTGTGTACAGCAAATCTTCGTAGGTTAAGCCCTCTGGAATTTCCCGG
>JAAYSV010000028.1 GCA_012518215.1 Bacillota bacterium | reverse complement strand
CCCTCAGAATGACAGGTAATACACTGTCACATCACGTCGGCAGTCCCGTTTCGCTTCCTCGCCTTCACCGGCTATGGCAACCATTCACTCTATGTCGCTGACGCCAACATATCCGTACGGGGAAAAGATAAAGACCAGGAAAAAGTTTAGGAATGGCAGGTAGGACACTTTTCACTACAACGGGCAGGAGATAGGTATATGGTTATGTCAATGGAATGACAGTACTGGAAAGACAGTCGTGTGGAATGGCACAATACCGGGGAAGGAGTGCGGCGCCCCCCCCCTGTCATTCCGAGCAAGCGGTGTTTAATAAAAACACCAACATAAAGCTATGGAGAATAATGATGTAGAAACGGTAACACCGGAGTGAAAGAATAGCGCCGCGAGGAATCTCGGGCAGAGGCAGGCGTTATGCTTTACGGGGATAAAAGACCAGGAACCAGTTTAGGCAGGTGGTAAGGTGTGTTTGAGGAGGGGATTCTTCGGTCGCCCCAAAAAAAGGGCTCCCTCAGAATGACAGTATAATACAAACGGCTCTCCCCCTCTATCATTGCTATGGAAGTAAATGAACTCCAGCAAAAATATGCACCCGGAAGAAATAATTTCCGTTTATCGTGGTGCGGGTAACGCGTGGAGATTCAGGGCAAACATCTTTCCACAAGTGGCCGTGCAGGGCTTCAGGCAGGGTTTTCCTTGCGCGGTGCCCGGTTTTTCATCCCCTTCCCGATTTTCTTGGTCAGTTCGGTAAGAATAATGGCAAGCACCGTAGTGATGGCGATTACCACCACACATTCCGTCACGTTCTGCTGCCAGAAGGCACGGAAGTAGATGCCGGTAATCCAGCCGATGATGATCCACTGCCAGACGAAGATTGCGGTGATGTTGTAACTCATGTAACGGTAGAACCTGAAGATGATATTTTTGGATACATACAGGTTCAGGCATACGGCAATTGCTTGCTGGAACGTCGTGTAGCCCATGACCTTGATGAAGACTTCCGGCGAATCATAGACAAAATCGGGGCCGAGTATTTTGAAATAGATAGAAGCGGAGGGCTGACGAAAAAAATCGGTCAAGAGGATGCCCAGTGCGAAGGTCAGGGTGGAAAGGATCATGAAGCTCAGCTCATGATTGCGGAAACTCTTGATCTTGATAAGCATGCAGCCGAACATTGCCCCCAGCAGTGTGTAGCAGAAGGTCGGGAAGAAGGGGAACCAGATATGTTTGCCGTAACCCCAGAGTGGTTCCAGGAAACGGTCGATGTGGATATTTCCGGTTAGCAGAGGGGCCAGGAAAGGCGAGATCAGAATTACCCCCAGGGACATATATATCCAGTGAATGGGCTTGACCATTCCGCGAAACAGTTTCCTGATCAGAGCATAGGCAAGGAAGGCCAGACCTGCAAACTGGAAGATATCTGCACAAAAAATGATGTCACCAACATTGCGGAAAAGGGGAAAGTCTTCCATGACCAGCGTTCCCCGCAAGATCCCAACGATGACGGGCAGAAAGCGCACCATATTGAGGGCATAGCCGGCAGCTAATATAGCCAAACCCCGTTTGACAAGTGTCCGTGTGGAGGAACGGGCATATACCAGATAGATGCCGATGCCGATCTGGAAAAAAGCTTTTCCTCCTATCGGCCAGAAAAGTACAAAGGCCATAAAACCCAGTAAAGAATCATCGACTACAGTTTCAGAACCGAGAATCAACACTACATGATAGATGATAAACCCGAAGATGGCGTAGCCCCGAAGTAAATCCAGTTCATCGATGCGGGGTGGTTTGAATCCGGTGGGGGAAATATCCACCGGCTCCATGAACAGCGAGCGCGTCGTTTCTCGAAAGGAGGGGCGTGCATTTCCGGGAGCGGTTCTGCCATGTTTCTTGTCCCTGCTCCCTATTATTTTTCCTTTTTCCATTCTTTGCCTCCGGTGAATATTGCCGACATCGTGTTTTTCATGGACGATTACAAAGTCGGCGGCATAATTGGCATCTGCAGAATATTCCCTATATTCCCCCAATCCAATCTAATTCTATCATCGATATGGATAATCCTTTTAAGAGGGTCTGGCGAAATATTTTTGGTCAAGAGTTTTTCGTGCTTGGCTATGGCAACCATTCACTCCATGTCGCTGACGCCAACATGTCCGTACGGGGAAAAGATAAAACCTAGGAACCAGTTTATGCCGGTAGTAGGGTCTGTTCGAGGAGGGGATTCTTCGGTCGCGGCAAACTACAGCCGCTCTCTCAGAATGACAGGTTGTACCTTTTTTTTCTCTGGCAGTAGGGTAAGGGGTACATAAGGAGGGGGTTCCTCGGTCGCCTGCGGCGCCCTCCCCCCCTGCCATTCCGAGCAAGCGCTCTTTAACAAGAACGCTAATATAAAGCAACAGAGAAAAATGACGTGGAAATGATAACACCGGAATGAAAGGATAGCGCCGCGAGGAATCTCGGGCCAGGGCAAACGTTATGCTTGTCGACGGAGATGACCTGTCATGGAAATTCGAATATACTACCGGCCCGGTGATCCAGGCACTTCTCCCCGAAAGCCTGCTGCATGGCAGCAATGGCCCTGGGGCCGCTGCAATGGCAGGGAGCGACCATCTCCAACTGAAATTGCTGCATCTCATCAATTATCCGTTCCAGATGATCATCGGGTGTGTGAAGAAGGTGGGTCCCTCCCAGGAAAGAATAAATCCGCCGTTCCCCGGTTACAGAAAGAATATGCTGCAGTGTATCGATCAACCCGGAATGTGAACAGCCCAGCATAACGATAATACCCACACTGCTTTCTATCACCAGGGCCTGGTCGTCAAGGAGGAGGTCCTCGGTGAAGCCTTCGCCTTCTTTCACCACGAAAGGCGAGACCAGCCCTTCAGCCGATGAGGTCCGGGGAATTTCTCCGGTAATGGTGATGCCATCACCCAGATCCACCGGCTCCCTGCTCAGGTGGAATTCTGCCCCCAGTGCCTCCATCTCCGTGCGCTTCCAGGGTACGCCGATATATCTCGGTGTCATCTCCGGAAGCAATATGTATTTTTCGTCCAATGCATCCGGGTGAGCATGTACAGGCAATTTGGAAGAAACTTGTGATTCAAGAACCCATTTCAGCCCCCCCGTATGATCGTAATGCCCGTGGCTCAGAACGACCGCATCCAGAGCGGTGAGATCCAATCCCAGGGCTGCCGCATTGCCGGCCAGGGTGGCACCGGCTCCGGTATCGAAGAGAATCTTCCGCCCCCCCACCTCCAGCAACATGGACAGCCCATGCTCCCCGAGCAGGCCGGGATGCAATGCACTGTTTTCACAGATCGTGGTAATCTTGATTTCGGCAGTCATCCTTTCATCCTTCCTTCTTCAAAAGCCATCAGAATTTGTCTGGCCACCCTTGTCACAACCTCACTGGTCGCCATATACAGAAATTTTCTGCCACAAGGAAGCAATGTCGTCCGCCGCCGGACCCGAGGTAAAGTTGACCACCGGTTTCCCCTGGACCAGAGCCTCGGTAATTTCCCGGTAAAAGGGGATCCTGGAGATCACATCCACGGACTCTTCACGGCAGTAGGACTCTATGGCCCGCGAATTGTCCTCATCGAGATCGCAGCGGTTGATGCAGACCGCAGCGGGAACATTGAAATGGCGGCAGACCTGAAGGACACGTTTCAGATCATGAATCCCGGAAACGGTCGGCTCGGTAACAATCAGAGCCAGGTTTGCCCCGGACAGGGAGGCGATCACCGGACAGCCAATCCCCGGCGGCCCGTCGGTAAGCAAAAATTTTTTCTCTTCGGCTGTAGCCAGTTTGCGGGCCTCGTTCCGGACCAGGGTGACCAGCCTGCCTGAATTTTCTTCGGCTATGCCCAGGCGGGCATGGATCAGCTTGCCATAGGGTGTCTGCGAAAGGAACCAGTGCCCGGAAACAACCTCCTTCATTTCGATAGCCTCTTCCGGACAGGCCCGGCTGCAGACTGTACATCCCTCACAGGAAATGGGATCGATTTCATAGTTTTCCGAAATGGCATCGAAGCGACACAATTCACGGCAAAGCCCACATTCCGTGCAGAGCTCCCTGTCGAGTACAGCTATGCTGGAAGCAATGAAAGGGTGGCTCTCCAGCTGCTGCGGTGTCAGAACCAGACTCAGGTTGGCTGCATCCACATCGGCATCAACCATCACCGCCTCGCCCCCGGCAAGTACGGCAAAGGAAGCCATCAACGTGGTTTTACCCGTGCCCCCCTTGCCACTGATAACGACAATTTCTTTCATTTCCGGACCCTCCTTTCATCTTCCAGGATCCGCCGACCCAGATCGACAAATATATCCCGCCATGCGGGCAGGTGAGTTACCACCGGTTCACCCCGGGCATAAAGGGAAGCAAGCTCCTTGTCCCAGGGCATCTTCAGGAGAATGGGAACCCCATTCTGGCTACAGTAAGACTCGATCTTTTTTTCGCTCTCATCACCGAAGGTGCGATTGATCACCACTCCACCCGGCAAGTTCAATTTTTGTAACAGTTCCACGGCGATGGCCAGGTCATTGAGGCCGAAAGGAGTCGGTTCGGTGACCAGGAGACAGTAATCACTGCCCTGAATTGCTTCCACCACCGGACAGGAAGCGCCCGGCGCAGCGTCAACGATCGTCAGTATCTCGGGGTCAGCTTTCTCCTTCACTGCCTTGATCAGCGGCGGCGACAGTGCCTCCCCCGGATTCAACCTGCCGTGGACAAAGGCAATTTCGCCAGCAACACCGCTTTCAAGAACACCGATGGGGCGATCGACCTCCTCGATCGCCTTCTCCGGGCAGAAATAGGCACATCCGCCGCAACCGTGGCATAGTTCTTCAAAAACAAGGACCGTCTCCTTCCCGACCATGATTGCATTGAAAGCGCAGACCTCGGCGCAGGTACCGCAGTAATTGCAACGTTCAAGATCCACACGGGGAACCGGGATAGATACAGGTTCAGAATCTTTCAACTCCGGCCTTAAAAAAAGATGCGCATTTGGTTCTTCAACATCACAATCAAGAAACTTCAATTCTGTCTCCCCTGCCAGGACCAGGGCCAGATTGACAGCCACTGTGGTCTTGCCCGTCCCGCCCTTGCCGCTGGCAATAGCAATAATCATGCCAATCTTTCCTTTCTCACCCGGAACGGGAGACGGAGAAAAAATCACCGTCCCCTTTCCAGATGCATGGTGCTATGTTTCTCCCGACCATTTTATTTCGCTTTCATTACCTGCTTTCGGACACACTTCACCTGTGACAGCCCGGTGCCACGTGAGGCTTAATGCCCCCCGCAGTGTCCTCCGCCACCGCGGCTGTGATCGCAGAAGCTTTCTCCAACCTGCAGATTGCCGGATAGATAATCGGCAATCACATCTTCCACCGCACCGGCTGCACCGACGATAGCATCAATATTTTGTTCTTCGAAAAGATTTATCGCCCGCTGCCCCATACCCCCGGCAATGATGCAGGTGACACCGAACCGGGCCAGGAAGCCGGGCAGAAAGCCGGGCTGGTGCCCCGGATTATCGATAACTTCCTTGCCGACAATCTTTTTGTCTGCAATTTCAAACAGGGTGTACGTGGAACAGTGCCCGAAGTGTTGCGCAACAAATCCGTTCTCCGTAGCAACGGCAATCTTCATAACACATCCTCCTTTTTACGGCATTCCATGATGTGAATCTGTCGTGGGCCCACTCACGGGCGAAAGTTTGCCTTCGCGGAACTGTTGCAAGGCATCCCCGACCGTTCCATCAATGCCGCCATAGATAGAAATACCCGCAGCCTTGAGAGCAGCTGCAGCGTTGGGGCCGACATTGCCCAGGGCCACCGCTTCCACACCCTCCCGTGAAAGCTGCTGGGCGCTCTGTGGGCCTGCACCTCCGGCAGCGGTTGCGGCACTGTTAGGTACCGATTTCACAACCTCGCCGGTTTCAGAGTCGACAATCACAAAATAGGGGCAACGCCCGAAGCGCTGATCCACCGATGCCTCCAGACCCTCATCCTGTGCACATATTGCCAATTTCATGTGTTCATCCTCCTTTCTTTTTGCATCATACCCAGGCCTGTCGTTATTCCAACAGTGCCGGAATATCCTTGAAAATTTCTGTCCGATACTTCTCGATCTCGCCGCGGTCTCCCAGGCGGGAAAGTTCCGGATCCAGCGGGATTACCCCCAGCAACCTGATTCCGATCTCCTCCGCCACCTTTTCGGCCTGGCTCGCACCGAACAGCTCTATGGGTTTGCCGCAATGCGGGCAGATGAGGCCGCTCATATTTTCCACCATGCCTAGGATCGGCACTTTCATCATCCTTGCCATCTTGATCGCTTTTTTCACAACCATGACCGCCAGATCCTGCGGCGAGGTGACAATAAGCATGCCATCAAGGGGCAATGACTGCATCACGGTTAGCGGTGCATCCCCCGTTCCCGGCGGCAGATCCACCACCAGGTAATCGATTTCCCCCCACAGTACATCGGTCCAGAACTGCTTCACCGCACCCCCGATCAACGGCCCCCGCCAGATAACCGGATCATCTTCACGCGGCAGAAGCAAGTTGAGTGAGATCACCTTGATGCCCAGTTCCGTTTCCGGCGGAGATATCTTTCCATTCACCGCCGCCGGTTGTCGGTCAAGGCCAAACAGTTTGGGGATACTTGGCCCGGTGATATCGGCATCAAGAAGCCCCACCCGATAACCTTCCCGGGCCAGGGAAACCGCCAGCAATGCAGAGAGCGATGATTTCCCGACCCCTCCTTTTCCGCTCATCACGGCGACAACATGGCGGATGTGGCTCCGTTCCGGCTGCCCCAGTTTTTCCGGACGATGGGAAGCCGCGCCGCCTCCGCCTGCAGAATTTTGTGTTTCAGTCATTATCGATTCCCCCTTTGCACGATTTTTGAAGCCAATCTCTTGCCTCCAATATTTTCCCGCCGTTCGGAACTGCCGCCGCATAGAATCAACAATAGTATACCCAACCCGGCCAGAAGCAAAGCCAGGTACGTTGGTGACAGCACGGTCCCCAGCAGGAGGTTGAGTACCGTCCCCGCTGCAGTGGATACGAGCAACATCATCCCCAGGGAGACAGCCATATCCCTGATACCCAATTCCTTGACCAGAACAACAAAGGTGGCAGCGCAAGGGAAATAGGTGGCCAGCACGGTGGCACCGATGACAAATTGCCGCGCTGTCAACCCCAGGGGAAGAAGCATGGCCACGGCCACATCCTTGCGCAAAAAACCTACCAGCAACGTGGAAACCGCCTCCTTGGGCAAGCCAAAAAGCCCCTGGAAAACCGGTGCAAACACATTGGCCAGAACGCCTATCACTCCTGCAAGATGCAAGATGTTGACCAGGAGGATCCCCAGGAAAATGAAAGGCAGCGCCTCACCAAAAAAATGTTTCAGGCGCATATTCAGTTTCTGTAGCTGAGCTTTCAAACTTGGCAGTCTGTAAGGTGGAATTTCCACGATCATGGAAGGAGTATGCCCCGGCAGAAAACGATCAAGCAACAAACCGATCACCGCCCAGATCAGAAAGAGCATGGCAATGATAACCCCGAGATAGGCACCTCCATGGCGGCCAACCAGGCCGATTATCATCGACATCTGGGCGGCGCAGGGAATGGAAATCGCCAACATGGTGCTGACAATCAGGCGCTCCCGCCTGCTCTCAAGATTGCGGACCGCCAGTACTGCCGGCACGTTGCAACCAAAACCGAGCAGCATGGGGATCACGGCGAAACCGTGCAATCCCAGACGGTGCATGATCCGATCTGACATCACGGCCAGGCGGGGCAGATACCCGCAATCCTCCAGGAAGCCCAGAACCAGGTAGAACATGAGCAGGTAAGGCAGGACAATACCAAAAACAACAAAAACACCGGTACTGAGCAGCCCCATCGATTCCTCCAGGTGGATCTGCCCGTTGTAAAGATTGCCGATCAGCAGGCCATGCCACAATCTGCCCTCACCGATCCACTGCCCCAGATAACCGAGCAGAGGCAGGTAAATCGGCTCGAAGAAATATTTGACCAGCAGATCTTCAATCAATTCCCCGCAACCAATTATTATTTTGAAGACGAGGTAAAGGCCCGCGGCAGCAATGGGAATTCCGGTCAGCGGACGGATGCTGGCCAGTTCCAGAGCTTCCAGCCAGGTCCGATGGCGGTGCTTCACCTGCTGTACACGCTTCACAATCGAACCGATCCACACCCAGCGCTCTTCAGGAGACATTGGTTCTCCGGTTCCCCGTCCGGCATCCGGCAAGGCCGCCACCAGTTCCTGCAACCCTTTTCCGCTGATCGCCACCGTGGGGATCACGGGAACACCAAGCAACTCCTGCAGACGGGGGATGTCAAGGTCAATCCCTTTCTGGGCCGCTTCATCGATCAAGTTCAGCACAACTATCAAGGGGACACCCCGCTCAAGGAGCTGCCCGGTCAGATAAAGATTACGTTCAAGATTGGTCGCATCGACAACGTTGACCACCACGTCAGCCGAATCCACCAGATCGGCAGCAACCTTCTCCGCACGGCAAGTTGGCTCGAGGCTGTATGTTCCCGGAGCATCGAATACGTCCCAGGCCTGTCCGCCCGTATGCAACTGCCCACGGGTGTACTCGACCGTGGTTCCGGGATAATTGGAGATCACCACCCGTGTCCCTGTCAACTGCGAAAATATTACACTTTTCCCTACATTGGGGTTGCCCACCAACACCATGGTCTTTGGCACAATCTCAACCCTTCCGAGTTTCTATTTCTACAAAGATATTGTTGGCCTGGCCATAGCCGAGAGCAACCTGGGAACGATCTATTTCCAGAACGACAGGCCCTTTATTGAATACGGCACTCAGTTTGGTAACCTTCTTCCCGGGATGAATGCCAAGCGCCTGCAACCTTGCAACCATACCATGACCGCCATAAATCCGTTTGATCTGACCTGACTGACCTGTTTTCATTTCTACCAAAGAAACCACATCCAGTTACTCCCCTCATTGATATGATATAAATTGATCGTGATCACTCTGCCCGATTTCCGTTATCGGGACTTTCAATCAGGCTTGAGTTCTTCAACATCATTGAAACCGCTGCAATAGCCGCCTTCGATCAGAAAATCCACGAGCCGCTCGATCGTCTCGCTGCTGACCGCATGTTCCATCTGGCAAGCATCTTTCTCCGCAGTCCGAAGATCCAGTCCCAGAACCTCGGTAAGAAAACTGCGCAACACCTCGTGGCGACGTTTGACCACCTGCCCATAGTAACGCCCGAGCTCCGTCAATTCCACCGGACCGTAACGATCCTGTGTAATCAAGCCCTGCTCACGCAACTGATTCAGCGCCTGGCTGACACTGGCTTTGGTCAACTTCAGCCTTTCGGCTATATCGGTTACCCGAACTGTTTCCAGCCGGTCGGAAAGAATCAGAATTTCTTCCAGGTAATCCTGCATCGCTGCACTCATAGGCAATGGGCTCATCACCATCAACTCCATAAGTTAGGCATACTTAACTATTTATACACTATAACAAAATAATTTGTCAAGGATTGATTTACCCGGCATCCATGCAGGAAACAATAACGATCACGATCGGAAAGAATACACAAAAATAATTTGGACCATATTTGCAATGTGTTTATCTCCTGCCCGTCTGCCCGGATTGAAGATTTTTTTGCGATTTTACCCATCCTTTCCCCCGCCGGAATCGGGTGCTGCTTGCAATTGTATCATGCTGAATATGATGACATATCAAGGATACACCTGTAAAATGCCATGCTTGCCATGAACGAAGCTGACATAAAAGAGTACCAAAATTTATAAAATAATATAAAATAATATAGCGATGAATTGAACTGTTGGAAGATCCTTTTCTTATCTTGCCTGAATATATCCCCGAAACTTCATACAATCACCGCCTTTTGAAGTTGACACATTTGCACAAAAATTGCTAATATTGATTCGTGTGAACCAATACAGAAAGAGGGTAGATTGTAAAAATGAAAAACGTTTCCGACGCTGAATATGATGACGTCCGTAAATGCGTGGACGAAGCTATAAAACATCTTGGTAAAAAAATCATCTTCGCCATGCCGCTCGCCCTGGGAAAACCGATCCGGCTCATCAATGAGCTCTACAGGCGGGCCAAGGAAGACCCGGAAATCAACCTGAAGATCATCTCCGCACTGGCCCTTGAAAAACCCCCCGGTTGCAGCGAGAAGGGAAGCGCGCTGGAAAAGGCATTCAGGGGAACCCCGGACTTTGACTACATGGTCGACTACCGTGCAGGAACAAAACCCGACAATGTGGAGGTTTACGAGTTTTATCATAAAGCGGGCGCCTACATAAACCTGCCCGATGCCCAGCAAAAATACATCAGTTCGAATTACACGCACATGGCACGGGATGCCTTTGACATGGGGCTTAACATGTTCGGACAGCTGGCCAGCTGCCGGGAGATCGACGGCCGGATGACGATTTCGATGGGCTGCAATACCGACCTCGGGATCGAGATCCTGGAAGGCTTTGCGAAGAAGAAAGCCCGGGGTGAAAAGGTATTCGCCGTCGCCGAGGTCAACAAGAATGTACCTTTCATGTACGGGGATGCCCTGACAGACCCGGAGGTTTATGATTGTGTCCTGCAAGGAGATTATTTCGACTACGAGCTCTTTGGCACCCCCAAAGAGGAGATCAAACTGGCCGAACACATGATCGGTATTTACGTCAGCACCTTGATCAAGGATGGCGGTACCTTGCAGGTAGGTATCGGCGCCCTCGGGGATGCTTTTGCCTCCAGTTTGATATTGCGCCAGAAAAACAACAAGGTTTACCGGGAAATCTTGCAACAGACGGGCACATTGAAAAGGTACGGAGACCTGATCGCCACCTGTGGAGGCCATGAGCCGCTCGAACAGGGCCTTTACGGCTCCTCGGAAATGTTCGTGGATCCATTCGTCCCCCTCTACCGTAACGGGATACTCAAACGAAAAGTATTCAACAGCATCCCGCTCATGCAACTGATCAATGAAAACAAACTGTCTGCCGACAGTATCCCCGAAGATATCATCGATACACTGATCGAAATGGAAGCGGTCTGTCCCGTTTTGACTCCCAGGGATTTCGCTTTTCTCACGAAATTCGGCATCTTGAAACAGGGCCTTTCCATGAAGGATGATGCCATTACCGATAGTGACGGCAACCACTACGATACAGACCTTAGATCCTCGAAAAACAGGCTCCGGATCAGAGAATTGATCGGCGACAGGATGCTTGGGAGCCATGTGATCCTCGGTGCTTTCTATATCGGCCCCCGTTCCTTCTACAAGGCATTGCGGGATATGAGCGAGGAAGAGAGGCAACAATTCGAGATGTCAGGTGTCAACAAGGTAAACCAACTCTATGGCGGTGAAGAACTGAGAGCACTGCAGAGAAAGGACGCCCGTTTTATAAATACCGGCATGATGGCCAATGTTTACGGGGGGATCGTCTCCGAGCAACTTGAAAATGGCACCACCATCAGCGGAATAGGCGGGCAGTACAATTTTGTCTCCATGGCCCATGCCGTTCCCGGGGGCAGGGCGATCATGATGGTCCGGAGCACGAGGAACCATGCCCGGGAAGACCGATCCAACATCGTTTACAATTATGGGGTCTGTTCGGTGCCACGCTACCTGAGAGATATCATCGTCACCGAATACGGCATTGCCCACATCCGGGGTAAAACCGATGCAGAGGTGATCGCTGCCATGATCAATATCGCCGACTCCCGTTTCCAGCAGCAGCTGGTTGATGAAGCCAAGGCAGCCCGTAAACTACCTTCGGATTACGAGATTCCATCGCAGTACCGTCAAAACTACCCGGAAAAGATCGCCGACAATCTGCAGCGTTTTATAGATGAAGGTTATCTGAAGAGCCTGCCTTTCGGAGCCGGGCTTTTCGAAGACGAGTAGTGAAAGAATCGGCCATTGCAAACCAGAACCCCGGCAAGGAACCTTATTGCTTGCTTTCCCTGGAGGGTTTTTGCACCACCGGCAGTGGGCGGGGCAACGCCATGACATGCTCCACCCGCACCCTTGCCTTGAAAATCATGCGCGGGATATCCGGGATCACAGCAATTCTTTCCTCAGCCAGGATGCCGGGCAGGGAGAAAGATAAGCAAAAGGTATATCAAAGACGGTGAGAGCGCCTTTCCGGCCTTCCCCGGACAACCTGTGAACCGCCCGGGCGTAGGCAACGAGGACACTCCCCGTAAATTCGGGATTGCTCTCCAGGTTCAGCCCGAACTCGATTCTCTGCCGATGCCCGGCCTCCCCGGTCGTACCTGTCCCGATGACCATGCCGCCGTGGGGCATGCCGCCATGTTCCCTTTTCAGCTCTTCCGCAGAGATGAAATGCACCTCGGTCTCATAATCGGCAAAATATGCGGGCATCTTCTTGATAGAGCTCTCGATCATCTTCAGGTCAGCATCTTTTTCGGGAACAACAAAACAGAGGCGTCGGTGTTTTTCGGCAGCGGTCAAATGCGGATTATCTCCCCTGCGCACCCGTTCCAGGGCTTCCTGCAGCGGAATGGTATACTGGATTCCATCCCTGACCCCCTCCACCTTTCTGATGGCATCCGAATGGCCCTGGCTGACCCCCTTGCCCCAGAAAGTGTGGCTCATCCCGCCGGGGAGAAGGCAGGCAGATAGAAGCCGGTTCAACGAAAACAACCCCGGATCCCAGCCGGCCGAAACAAGGCTCAACGTGTTTGCCCCACGAGCCACTTTATCGATCCGATCAAAATAGACAGGAATCCGTGCATGGTTGTCAAAACTGTCCACCGTGTTGAAAAGTGCTGCCAGCGCAGGCCCCTGTTCGGGCAGATCGGCGGCCGACCCGCCGCAGAGGATCATCACCTCTATCGCTCCCGCATGATCGTGCACATCGGACAGCGGAACGAATTTCGCCCCGGCAGCGATTCCCCCCTCATCAATGGCCATGCGCGCCGGATCCCTGCGCGTGAAGATCGCCTCCAGTTTGAAATCATCATTCCGCGAAAGCGCCTTCCGCACACCTTTTCCCAGATTCCCGTAACCGACTATCCCCACCCTGATCCGCTCGCTCATGATTCACCCCGTTCGAACAAATATCACTTTGCTTTATAGTTTAAATCAATTATAATGATTTTGGCAAATAAAACGGAAGTTGATGTCGGAAAGCAGCACCACCGGGGCCGGGACAAGGGTTGCAGGGCCCACGCCCCGGCACATCAAAAAGGAGAACATTTCATGTTGATACAGTCGAAAAACGAGTGGAAGTTTGCTTTCCGCTTCTGGATAGCAGCCCTGATAGTGGCAGTTTCGGCCTGGATCATATACCAGATACTGCCGCTGCTGGCGATGATCATGATTGCTTTCCTGCTGGTCTATGTCATCCTGCCCCTGGTGAATTTTCTGGCCAGCACCCGTATACCCTATGCCGTTTCGGCAATCGGGGCTTTCTCCTTGATCCTGATCGGCATCGGCCTTTTCATATATTTTCTGATCCCCGGGATAGCCGAGGACATCTCCCATTTTATCAAATTCACCTCGGAAGACCTGGTGCCGTTCATCAACGATATCATCGAACGTATCGAGGTATTCGAGTCACGTTACAATCTGCAGATATCTCAGAATATCACCGCCTATTTTTCTCTCTTCGTGGAACAGATCCCCACGCACCTGCAGAATATCCTTTCCAATCTGAGTTCGTTTTCCATGAGCTTTTTTGCAGGCGTATGGGCCGTGATCATGGTTGTCTTCATGATCCTTTACATGCTTCTCTTTGCCAAAGATGCCGGCCATGAATTCTACCTCATCTTCCCCGAAAAATACCGTGACAACGTCCGCCATCTCTTCTCGGTGATCAACGAGAAAGTTGGGGCCTATATAAGAGGAACCATGGCCAAAAGTATCCTGGTGGGGGTACTCACCGGTTTCGCTCTCTCCATCGTGGGCCTGCCCTTTCCCCTGGTTCTCGGTGTGCTGGCCGGCTTGCTGAATATAATCCTTGTGATCGGCCCGGTTCTGGCCGCCATCCCGGCCATACTGGTCAGCTTTGCACCGGGCACCCCCCACTTCCTGCTGATAATTGCCATCTATCTGGTGGTACAGGCGCTCGACTCCTTCCTCTTTACCCCGATATTTCTGGGCAAAGCGGTGGATCTGAGCCCTCTGACAGTCATCATCCTGGTTGTGGGCGGCTCATATCTGGCCGGGGTGATAGGGATCATCATTTCGGTCCCTCTGGCTGCCATTGTCAAGGTGCTTTTCTATCATTATTACGTCCGCAACATGAATAACAATAATAATGGTCAGGATCCGGCCGGGGAAGAAACCTGACCGATCCGGCCCGGAATCCTTTCAGTTCGTACACCTGCAAAAAATAACCGGCAACGCAACAGATCCTTCCGCCTCTTTCCTTCCACTTGACCTGCCAGCCGGCCAAGATCAAGATGGAAGGAGTTCTACAGATGTTACATTTACCATGGGTGGAGAAAGCACTGAAAAGAAGCGGGGACGGGAGCGGAGAAAAGGTGATGACCGTGGCGGAGGCGATCCGGAAAATGGTCCGGCCCGGTTTCGCGTTGCAAGTCGGCTGCGGAATCGGCTATCCGATGGCCCAGCTCTACGAGATCGTCAGGCAATTCTGGGGTACAGATCCCGCCTTCACCTTCATCACTTACGGCGGCAGTTGCACCAACCTGGTCCCTTTTCTGGCCGGTGGGCTGGTGAAAAAAGTGATAGCTTCCTACATGGGCGATTCCTATCCCTTCCCCGCCCCCAACCCCCTAATCCAGAAAGCGTTTGCCGAAGGCGAGGTCGAGCTGGAGGAATGGAGCATGCTCTCACTGACCCAACGCCTTGCAGCGGGAGCCATGGGCCTCCCTTTCTTCCCCACCCGCTCGCTGATCGGCAGCTCGCTGGCCACGGGCCTGGACGATTTCACCATGACCAGTGATCCCTTCGGTGGTGAAGAGATCGGCCTGGTAAAAGCGCTTCACCCCGACCTGAGCCTGATCCACGGCTGGCTGGCCGATCCGGAGGGAAATACGATCCTGAACATGCCCCTCGTCGGCAACATGTACGGCGCACTCGCAGCCCGCGAAGGGGCCATCGTCACCGTGGAGAAGATCGTCAGCGCCGCGGAACTATCCCGCTACCGGGAGCATGTACGCATTCCGGCAGCGGCGGTCCGCGCCGTCGTGGAGGCCCCTTACGGGGCTCACCCCTCCGGGCATCACCATTTCCCCCACCGCGGTGAAATGCAGGGCTACGCCGAGGACCGCCCCTTCATCATGGAAGCCCGTCGCGCCAGCCGCAGCACCGAAAAATATCGAGCCTGGCTGGATGAATGGGTTCTGGGTTGCCCCGACCACCGGAGTTACCTGGCCAAACTGGGGACTGAACGGCTCCTGGCCCTGAAGGGGAAACTCCCCCTCGATGCCTGGCCACTTCATTTTCTGAAAGATGACAAAGACGGGAAAGATCCGGGCCGGGAAAACTCGCCTGAAAGAGAAGAAATTGCAGAAAACACTGTTGTGGAAAAAGATTCGGCGCTGTCGTTCACGCCGGCGGAACAGATGATCGTCCTGGCCGGGCGGGAGATCGAACGCATGATCATGGAAGATGACCATGCCAGTATCCTGGCCGGTGTCGGTGCCTCCCATATGGCCAGCTGGCTGGCCTATTACAGCCTCCTGGAAAAAGGGAAGCAGACCGACCTGCTGGCAGAGATCGGCCTCCACGGTTTCATCCCCCTGCCCGGGGATTCTTTCGTCTTCGCCCTGCGCAATTTTCCGACCGGCCAACTCTATACCGATGTTCTGCACACCCTTGGCTGTTTTGTCAGCGGCAACCCGGGAAGCTGCCTCGGGGTGCTCGGGGCAGCACAGATCGATTGCAGGGGCAACATCAATTCATCGCAAGTTCCTGCCGCCTCGTTGTACCTGGTCGGCTCCGGCGGAGGCAATGATGTCGCCTCGACGGCGGCCGAGATTGTTGTCGTCGCCGAACAGGCACCGCATCGCTTCGTGGAAGAAGTGCCTTTCATCACCTCACCGGGCACTAGAGTGACGACGCTCGTCTCGCAGTATGGCCTCTTTCGCAAAGACCCCGCCGATGGTATCCTCAAGCTCGCCGCATACATGCAGCAACCCGGCAGTTCCGGGGAAGAAAGCATCCGGAAGATAAGGGAGCAATGCGGCTGGGAGTTGCAACTTCAGCCGGAACTTGAAGCAATGGCACCACCGTCAGTGGAGGAACTGACCCGTCTGCGATATCTGGATCCCGAGCGCTATTTTATCCGCTAGAACCATGACCGCAGATATCGGGGAAAACAGGGTGTTGCACCCGGAAGTACCGACTTCCCGGGTTATATTGCCCGGGTAGCAAAAATAAACGCCCCCCGTGAAGTGGTACCGGGGGGCATGGAATTGAGCAAAACAACAATACATTCTGTCCTGTTCAGAACAAACTGCTGCCTCTCATCGGCAGCGCCGTTTTCAGATCCCGCCAGCCGTCTGGCAACTTCTCGCACTGCCGGAAATCAGATCACCAGGCCCTCGTTGAGATGGTTGCAGTTGGTGGCGATGGCGTTCATGGCGGCAGCATTTATGGGATAGGCGATGGGCGATGGCGAAACGAGGGGATGGGTCGCCGCCTGAAAAGTATTGAGTTCGGTTGCCGTGAAGTCTTTCTGGATGGCCAGACTCAGGATATTTATTATCTCGGCAACCGTATTCCCGCCGGATATCTGAGCGCCAAGGATGATGCCCGAACATCTGGAAAAGATCAGCTTGATATTCACTTCCTGGGCATCGGGCAAGGTGCCCGGGTGGCGGTCCATGGTTTTGAATTCACCGACCATGATGCAGAACCCTTCCTGCCTTGCCCTGGCTTCCGTGAGGCCGGCTGCCGCAAATGTCTTGCCGAACATCTTCGTGGAAAACGTGCTTATCGTCCCTTTGTTGGCGCGGATCAACCTCAACTGGAACGCGTTGCTGCCCGCGATCTTGGCTTCCATGGCCGCGGTGGAGGCCAGCAGCAATGGCACATCTTTCCCCGTGAAGAAACATTTCTTCTCTGCACAGTCGCCGACAGCAAATATATGGGGATCGCTGGTCCTCATGTACTGATCGACCACGATGGCGCCCTTGGCGTTCATCTCCAGGCCGGCTTCCTGGCCAATAAGGCCATTGGGGCGCATCCCCAGCCCCAGAATTACCAGGTCAGCCGGGATCTTCTCTCCGCCGTCAATTTCAACGGCCTCCACGGATTTATCGCCAAGAATTCTTTTCACCCTGGTGCCCGTCATCACCTTGATGCCGTTGTCCTTCATCAGCGATTCAATGTCGTCCGTGTATTCCCTGTCGAATGCCTGCCACAGGCATGCTTCTGCCATTTCAACCAGCGTGACATCCTTCCCCAGTTTCCTTATCTGTTCTGCAAATTCAACGCCGATGAAACCTCCCCCGATGACAACAACATTGCGGGCAGATTCCAGTTCGTTGAAAATTTTACCCAGGTAGACCTCATCCTTCGTGATGGGGAAGACGTTCTCCAGATCATATCCCTCGATAAATGTCGGTATTATGGGGAGTGAACCGGTGGCGACGACCAGCTTCTTGTAACCTACAACACCATTGTCCCCGGTCTCCACTGTCTTGTTTTCCCTGTCTATGTTCAAAGCCGTGTCGATTATCAGGTCGACATTTGCATTTTTCAGCATGGTATCCGGAATAATATTCTTCTTCAAATCGCGCAGAGTCCCGAAGATGTAAGGTATGCCGCACGGTACCATGACCGTCTCGGTTTCACGGATCAAAGTGATCTTCAGACTCTCCCCGTATGCCTTCCTCGCCATGGTAGCGGTTAAAATCCCCCCTGCACTTCCTCCAATCACCAGCAAATCTGTTTGTTTCATCTTTCTTCCTCCTTGATGATCATGAGCGATGACCGATCGGAATCCCGGGGCCCGACCGGAGAACGCCCTTTTTTTCACTTCAGACAATCCTGCAATCCGGAAATGACCAACCTTGCAGTTACCGGCATATCGAACGTGCCACCGATGCAAGAGCAGTTCCGGACGGGTATAGGATGCCCGGACAACCCCGCACTCCCGTGGCACTCATGTAACCGCAACCTGCAACGATCCGCGGCCATGGATGCTATCTTCTTGCAGGAATTCCTTTTCCCCGCTGTTTTTCCCGGTATGAATCGCCGCGGATTTCATTGGAAAACAAATTTCACCCCCCCAGGGCCCGATCTGTGATGTTACCCCGGCACGAGATGCCCCGGCCGGAAAACTGGCCAACCCGGGCATCGGCAACATGCCGCTTCTGCTGCATCCCTGTCAAAAATCACGGGATATGCCATCCATTTCATTTTCCATTCCCAAATCTTTTTTTTAGTAAAGCAGGTAAGGTGTGTCATGTCAAGCCGTTCTGTCAAATAATTCTACAATTCGTATCCGACACCCTGCCTGCATCCTGCCGGGGAATCGGGGAATGTCCGGAGGTTCAGTCAAATTGTACACAGTTCCCCGGAACAGCGGAAAAACGTATTGAAATAATTTATTTACCGGATAGTACAATACAATCAAGATGAGAAAGAAATACTCTCCGAAAACACTACCCCCTTCTAGGGCAGTTTTCTGCCGAAGTTTTCATCCATGCGCCCGGCATGGACAGCCTCGCAGAAAGAACGGTTCTGTTTCCTCAGTCCGCAACGGCACTGCCGCGGTGCCGATTCGAAGCACCACCAGAATTCCGGCGGCAAGGCATGATAATCTGACGCAACTTCTGTGTCATGATGCGTGGAACTGTAGGTGTTGACAAAAAGCACCGGGGCGGATCCTTCCCCGATGCCCCTGTCGCGGCAGTAATCGATCAAAGCGGCCATCGCTTTGGCAGTATAACAACCTTCGAGGCGAAGATTGGCCCGGCCAGCGGCCAATTCAAGGGCCGCTTCCGCCTCGGGGGTTGCAAAACCGTAACCTTCACCCAGATAGTCTCCCTCGAGCCGCAGCCGCCCGGCCAGCGTTTCTGTCGCGGACCCGATGTCCACCCCCCACCTGGCAAGCAGGCGCAGGGAACGCCTGGCCATTTTCACGATACCGGCCGGTTTGAGCATGAAGGGCTGCACCACCCGCACAGCATGAAGATCTGTCTTCATCCCCGCCAGCGCCAGCCCGGCCAGCAGCCCGGCAGCGGTCCCGCCGGTCCCCGCGGGAACAAAGATGGCTGCCGGATCAGGCAACCCCTGTTCTTCCAGCTGACGTTGCAACTCCAGGACACAATTGATATAGCCGATGGTGGAGAGCGGGGATGATCCCCCGGGCATCAGAATATAGGGTGCCCGTCCCCGGAGCATCCCCATCAGGTAGAGCTTGATGTAGCCCAGGGCCGTTCCCACATAATCTTTCGTGAAATGCATCCTGGTTCCGTAGGCATGGTCCATGAGAAGATTGGCACGTACATGATCATTGACCGGCTGGCAGACAAAGAGGCCCTGTGTTGATAAACCCACCTCGCTGCCCAGTGCCGCCACGGCAAGGATATGATGTGAGCCGAGTCCTCCCGAGGTGATGATCTCTTTCTTCCCCTTGCGCCTGGCATCGGCAAAGATCAGTTCCAGTTTTCTGACCTTGTTGCCGCCATATCCGGCATGTGCCAGATCATCCCGTTTGATCAAAAGGGGCGGCCCGCCCAGGTGGCTTGACAGTTCCGGCAACGGTTCCAGTGGAGTGGGCCATCTACCCAGCTCCACCCGTGGCATGTGTTTCTCCAGAAAGGGATAGCGTGAAAAAAGTTCGTAAGAAATTACCCTCACCTCCATTTCCTGCGGCTGCAGCCGACAGGAAAGACAATGATTGTTGTTGTAAAATTGCATATCCACTCCGTTAATAAGTTCTACCTGCATGATGTTGCTTCCTGTTTGAAACAACAAATTTTTGGAGGAAACAACAACCAGGTTTTCACGGAGGCACGGGATTCCCATCCGGGAAAAAATATCCGACCGCTCTCCCCCGGGTTTTATCATTGTTGTTCAACGGGCCTCTTCCTGCAGGCATCTGTGAGTAAAGAATGAAGCCGCCCGTTGTACAAACATGCTTCACTTTCAGCAGAAGCCCGGCGGACAGGAACATGTATTGAAAAAAAAGAACCGCTGCCACTCTTGTAACGGTTCTTTCCATTCCAGGGTATCCGGTTCTTTATTTTTTCAGGATGATCACAGCATCCCCGGTTCTGGCCAGGCCGCTTTCTATCACCCGTCCGAACAACCCCTTCTCTGCCAGCAAACTGTAGCCCTCGAAGGAATACGTATGCTCGGCCGTACTGTCCTTGCCGATAGCTGTGATTTCAACGACTGCTTCTCCGACTTTCAGCACGGTTCCCCGGCCCAGGCCGTCTTCCGGCAGGCCGCCGACCAGCAGATTTTCGGCGAAGCTTCCCGGCGCAGGCACATAGCCCAGCTGCCGGGAAACAGGTTCGACATACTGTTCCAGAAGGATGCTCACCTGCCTGCCATCATTGCCGGCATGAGCATCACCTTGCAGACCGTGGCCCTGCAGAAGATAACCTTCTTCTTTATCCTTCTTGGGTATTCCGCGCGCGGCAGACGAACAAACCGCCCGCACACACCCTCCGGAGCTACACATCATCACTATCCTCCATGACCGGTACGGCAACCGATATCATTTACCTTCCTCGCCCTCGATCTCCTTCAATCTGGCTTCCAGCGCCCCGATCTGATCCTTCAGGAATTCAGCTTGTTGTTTGAGAGCCTCTTTTTCATCGCCGTATCCCCCGGGGAAATATCGGGGTCCAGGGTAAGCATAACCCCAGAACCTGCGCCGGGGCCACGGAGCGGCATATCCCGGCCATGCATAGCCGGAACAGAATCCGGCTCCCCTTCCCGTTCTGGGACCAAAGCCCCGCGGGCCTGTTCCATCTCCACCTGGCATCATTGCTGCCCCCCTTCGTTTGATCTGCGGATCTTCCGCTGTTCTCCATCATCTATTTTGCTCCACATCGACGGTAAATTACCACCAACGTCTGCGTGCGTACCTTCCTCCCATGCCTCTTCTCATTCCGAGGCCCAGGCGCGGCCGACCGTAGAAACGGTCAGGACCATACCGCGGGGAAAAAGCCCTTCTTCTCCGCGATGGAGTTACGCAGAGGCCACGTCCCCGTCCAGTCATCGGCCCGCCTCCTGACGGACCCGTTCCATCATAACCTGGCATCTTCATACCTCCCCTCTGCACGATACTGTCCCATCCCAATCCTGATGTTATGGGTATATACCTATTACTATTATACCCCGTCGCGAACATTTGTCAACGTACGCGCAACACAATTTCCCCGCAATTTTTCAACACCTGTGTTGCAGGAAATGTTTTCTTGATTTTTTCATCCGTGCCGGAAAGTTTTTATCATGGCAAGGAATTTTCCCGATGATCAGCAAGTCCCCCTCCATGCCCCTGAAATTGCCTCCCCCGGGGAAACGGCCTGATTTGACAGCATTAATTTATTAATTTACAATATTCTTGCCAGCAGGAAAACATTTTTCACCCTGTACCAACAGGTCGTGATCCGCCCCCCCGGGCCGGAAGTGGAGGGAAAACCGATGCTTTGTGAAAAATGCGGAGTGGAGCTTTCCGAGGAAGAAGTATTCAAACACGCCGGGCAGGTTTTATGTGAGGACTGCTACATCGAGGCTGCCAGCGAACTCAAAACCTGCGATCCCATGGCCGTGCGTTCGGCCAGGCTGACCAGAGATAAACTTGGCCAGACAGGCACTGAAGGGCTCCTGCCGGTACAGAAAAAAATCTACGAATACCTGCAGACACATGGCAGGGCAACCCGGGAACAGATAGCCGAAGAATTCAAGATGGAACAGAAAGAACTGGAAAAACATTTTTCCGTTCTACGCCATTGTGAACTGGTAAAAGGCATGAAAGAGGGAAACACAATCTACATGACTCTCATGGATCCATGAAGAAGAAGAAACATCGGCATCCCGCGATATTTCAAAATTAAGGAGCGGTTTTCTACATGGGCAGCGGTTATCGATATTTTCGCCATGACCTGTTTCCACCGATGGCAACGCGATAACCGCCCTTTCATATTTTGATGATCAAGGAGGAAATTCTATGGGAAGAACAGCACGGCGAAAAAAAACAGTGATCTGGATACTCATCTTTCTGGCTGCCGCCATCATTTTGATCTGGGCTACCGACTTTTTACGCTGGCAGATGATCCGGGGCCTCTTCTGGCGGCCGGCGGAGATCGTTCCGGAGAAGCAGACCGTGGTCATCATCGACCCCATGTATACACCGCCGGAGAAGAACCTGATCATGAATCCGGCATACTGCCTGGCCGATTTTGTTACACAGCTGGCAGATGTCAATATCGATGTCATCCACTACCCGCTGGCTGACGAAGCACGGATAATGCAAAATGATCCCGTCTGCATCTTGATTTCCGGGCAGACTGCCCCCTGGACCGATTATGACCCTGCTGACCTGGAACCGGCATTCAGCTTTCTCGGAAAAACCGACCTGCCCGTTTTCGGTGTCTGCGGCGGCCTTCAGATAATTGCCCAGGCCTTCGGGGTGCTGGTGGCACCGATGGGATACCAGGAAAACGGCTACACCGAAATCGAGTTGCTACTGGATGATCCCATTCTGCAGGGGATGGAAAGCCCGATCACCGCTTTCAACTGGCACGGTGAGGAAGTGAAGGCCATGCCCGTGGATTTTGACCTCCTCGGCTCCAGTGAAAAGTGCCGCGTGCAGATCATGCGGCACCGGGAGAAAGAAATTTACGGGGTTCAGTTTCATCCCGAACTCTCGGGGCGCAAAACCGATGGCAAGAATCTTCTGCTCAATTTTTTACGCCGGGCCGGAGTTACCCTGCGCTAAAATCATTTCCGGCCGTTCTTTTTGATTCTCATTCGTGGCCGGCCCTTTTTCCGGGGATCATCGCATTTTTTCCTCCGGGCAAGAATGTTTATCCTGTAAAAGACTCCTGAACAGAGTGTGCGACAGTGTCCATCTCCCTTCTGCCTCGATACGGCAGGAATGGGCCCCAAAGGAGACGGCCCGGATCCTGCCCCGAGTTGCCCGCCCCGGCGCCAATTGTTCCGGGAGCCCCGCTCCCCCGCAGCATTGCTGGCTGCCATTCAACGGTCGCAACATGAATTGGACATTCCGCGGCAGCTTTGAAATGGGATTCCCTCGCAACGGGAACAGGGAGTATCGCGAACCTTCCGGCCCGTCATGCCGGGCCCTTTCCCGCAAGGTGGAAAGAACCTCCCGCCCCGCACCCGGAAGTAAAACATCGGGGCTCTCCCTTGCACCCCTTCCAGATTTTGATATAATAGAAAATATTTATTGCCAGAACATTTACCATTTTCACAGAAAAAGAGGGATGAACAACATGAAATCATGGAAAAATATTATCGGCCGGGCCAGAAACGAAAATAGAACTTACCTCATGGAACACGAGTGCAAGAGTATTCTGGAGGAGCTGGGTATCTCCACCACCGGCGCCTCCGTGGCCCGTTCTGCCGAAGAAGCCGTGGAAACAAGTGGCCGCATCGGCTATCCGGTCGTCTTGAAGGTCCTCTCCCCCGAAGTGGTCCACAAATCCGATGAGGGCGGGGTAAAACTTGACCTGCAGAATGCCGCCGAGGTGGAAGACGCTTTTGCCGGGATCGAAACCGCCTTTGCCGGCAAGAATATGGTCGGTGTCGCCGTGCAGAAGATGGCACCCCCGGGGCTGGAAGCGATCATCGGCGTGAGCAAGGATCCCACCTTCGGTCCGGCTCTCATGTTCGGCCTCGGCGGTGTTTTCGTCGAGGTACTCAAGGATGTCTCCTTCAGGATATTGCCGGTGACGGAAACTGATATCGAGGCCATGATCGGGGAAATCCGGGGCTACACCCTGCTTGCGGGTTACCGGGGCACGTCGATCGATCTTCCGGCCTTGAAACAGCTCCTGCACAGGATTTCCGGGCTGGTAACCCGCCACCCGGAGATAAAGGAGGTCGATCTCAATCCGGTCTTCCTCTATGACGAGGGAAACACGGTCGTCGATGCGCGCATCTTCCTTGAAGAAGCGGATTCGGGCGAAACCCGGTTGCCCGCAAAAGGCAAGGCAGCCGACCTGCACCCCTTCTTTTACCCCGACAGCCTGGCCGTCGTGGGTGCTTCCAACACCCCGGGGAAACTGGGCTGGAATGTCTTCAACAACCTGCTGGAACACGGTTTCGCGGGCAAGCTTTATCCCGTCAATATCAAGGCGGAAACCGTCCAGGGAGTTCCGGCGGTGGCCGATGTGCATGAGATAAGGGAAGCGGTCGATGCAGCGATAATCCTCGTCCCCGCAGCTCACACGGTCAAGGCGTTTGAAGAATGTTGCAAGAAAGGAATCAAGCATATCATCATCGAATCGGCCGGATTTGCCGAAACCGGCGAAAGCGGCAGAGACATCGAGGAAAGATTGCGGGAACTGGCCGCAGCCCACGATTGCCGCTTCGTGGGGCCGAACTGCTCCGGCATCATCAATACCCATCACCGCATGGTTCAATCTCTGGGGATAGTCGGTGAACTGCGCCGGGGGAATATCGGGCTGATCGCCCAGGCGGGAGTATACGTCGCCGGCATGCTCTGGGGAATGCGCCATACCATGGATTTCGCCATCCTGGCCACGATAGGCAACAAGACCGACACCGATGAGACCGACATCCTGGAATATCTGGGCGAGGACGATCATGTGGAAGTGATCTGCATGTACCTGGAAGACGTGAAGGACGGGCAGAAGTTTATCGAGGTGGCCCGCAAGATCACTCCCCGCAAACCGATAATCATCCTGAAATCCGGACGGACGGAAGCAGGCAAGAAAGCGGTCTCCTCACATACCGCCTCCCTGGCGGGAAACGACCTGATCTATGACGCCTCTTTCAGGCAAACGGGGATCATCAGGGCGGAGGACAACGAGCATATGTTCGGGCTGGCCAGGGCTTTTTCCAGGCAACCCCTCCCTTCCGGCGACGGGGTGATGGTCATCTCCTACACCGGTTCCTGGGGAGTGGCCTCTGCCGATGCCCTTTCGCTGAGCGGGATGAAACTGGCCGCGCCGGATGAGCACACCCTCCGCCGCCTGAAAGAAATCCTGCCGCCGTTCGTGGGCCCCCAGAATCCCGTTGACTGCACTTTCGACCTTCATGCCAGACAGCTGCGGGACATCATCGAGATCGGCGTGCAGAGTGAAGATATCGGCAGCTTCATCGCCATCATCCAGGCGGAGATACTGCAAACATATCTGGAACAACTGCAACAGACCGACTTCCGGGGCAAGCCCATCCTTCTGTGTGTCCCCTGCAAGGAATTTGCCATCGATGAGGTGATCGCCCTGGAGCAGGCCGGGTTTCCGGTCTATGCCACACCGGAGGAGGCCGTGAAGGCCCTCTCTGCCATGTATCACCATGCCGCAAACATCGGGAGACGCTAAACAAACTGTTGCGGCAGGCGGAGGCGCTCCCGGAAGCGGTTGAAGTCTGCCCGCAGGCCTGCTTTGCATCGGCAACCTTCTGCCCCGCGGGGCAAACAGCAGGCGGAAAAACATGGAAACTGCGGGTATACAGGCGGGGGCAAATAAGATATATTGAAGGTGCCGTAAAATCAATCTTCATCATTCGAGGAGGTGTTTTTGTGAAACACAGGATCAGCGAGAAAGTTACCTGGGTGGGTAAAGTGGACTGGGAATTGCAAAAATTTCATGGAGAGGAATACTCGACGCATCGTGGTTCCACCTACAATGCGTTTCTGGTGCGGGACAAAAAGAATGTGCTCATCGACACCGTATGGAAACCTTTCGCCCGTGAATTCGTGCAGAACCTGAAAAAAGTGATAGACCTGAACGAGATCGACTACATCGTTGCCAACCATGCAGAGATAGATCACAGCGGCGGGCTCGAGGAACTGATGAAGGAAATACCGGACACGCCGATCTACTGCACCGGGAACGGCGTGAAATCCCTCAAGGGGCATTTCCATCAGGACTGGAATTTCGTCGAGGTCAAGACGGGAGATACTCTCGATCTTGGCGACAGCAAATTGATCTTCGTGGAAGCAAGATTCCTGCACTGGCCCGACAGCATGTTCACCTACATGACCGGCGAGAATATCCTCTTCAGCAACGATGCCTTCGGACAGCATTACGCAACAGAAATGATGTTCAACGACCGTGTGGACAAAGCGGAACTATACCAGGAAGCGATCAAATACTATGCCAACATACTGACCCCCTTCAGCCCCCTGGTGACCAGGAAGATCGAAGAAGTGTTGAGTCTCAACCTGCCCGTGAACATGATCTGCCCCAGCCACGGGGTTATATGGAGGGAGGACCCGCTGCAAATCGTGAACCGGTACATGGCCTGGGCAGATAATTATCAGGAGAACCAGATCACTATCATCTACGACACCATGTGGGAAGGAACCAGGAAGATGGCCGAAGCCATCGCCGCCGGCATAAAAGAAGCGGACGGGGAAGTGACGGTGAAACAGTACAACATGGGCAGAAATGACAAGAACGATATCTTCACCGAGATCTTCAGATCCAAAGCATACCTGGTAGGATCGCCGACAGTCAACAACGGCATGCTTCCCTCGGTAACCGGAATGATAGAGATGATCAGGGGCCTCAAACCCAGGAACAAGAAAGCCGCCGCCTTCGGCTGCTACGGATGGAGCGGCGAAAGTGTCAAGTTGATTTCCGAGGCGCTTGACAGAGCAGGGGCCACCGTCGTCGACGAGGGAATCAGAGAAATGTGGAACCCCGACAGGGAAGCCCTGCAACGCTGCCGGGAATACGGGAAGAATTTCGTGCAGAAACTTTAACCGGAAACCGGGAAATGGAAACCCGGATACGCCTGCACCCACGGCATGCTGGATCACGGCCATGCCGTTTCAATCTATCGACGGCCCTTCAGCCGCGAACACCCTTGACAGGGGGGCTTGACTGCCCCCCTGTTTTGTACCCCATCCGGCCACAGCCTTCCGGTCGCGGGCAACGCTCCCGAAAATCAGAACGCCGACACGGCATCGGTCAAATTATTTTATTTCTTCGTTTTTTTTCCGCTTTTGTCTGTTTTATGAGTAATATATATGGGGGGTAAATCGAGCAACACCTGTCCCCGTTTCACTTCCCGCCATACCTTCTTCACTCTGCAAACCCGGGATGATTTGACAGACAACATGACGACATCACTTCGGCCAGACCGACTTCTTGCGGGCCATGCGGAAGAAGATGCCCCCCCGCCGACCGACCCCATCACTTGCAACAAATGTTGCTACCGTAACGGCAGAACAAACCACAGAAAGGGAGAGCTCCCCGGCAGAAGGAAATGGGGCAGGCAATCAAATTCAACGGAAAGGAGGAGGATAGATGGAACTGTTGATAGATGAAGAAGAAATGCGGATCAATCTGGATAGAGCATTGCAAATTGCGAAGAAAGCATCCGAAAAGCCTGAAATTGTAACACAAAGCCACGACCTGTCGATGGATATAGCCTTCGTCATAGAAGAAGCTTACAAAAATAAAAGATTATCTTACGAGGCAGTCGCCCTGTCATTTCTGATATCCCTCTCGGCCTGGATAGACATGCTTTTCAGGAAAATTGCCATCAATATGGGCCTTCTTGAAGAAGATCTCTTGAACTAGAAAAGTCTCACAGCCTGGCGGCCGTATCCGGCCGTCAGGTACAAATAAAGGCATCTGCACTTTCGCAGAAACGATCGTCACCTCGGTCTTTCTTCGATTTCCCGTCTAACCAAATTCATGGTCCCATCGTATTGCAATTCAAAATCCATCTTGGCCCCATCATTGTTTCTGCGGAACAGCCTGCTACCGGGTGCAAAATGATATTGCGGCGTTACAATCCGGGCTCCCGGTTTTCCAAACCGTTTTTTACCTGCAGCATACTCGCGGCCGCCCAGAAGTTCTATATCGCCGCAAAAACAAACATCGGATAAATTTTTGTTGCAAGGAACATGTGCGAGGATATGCTCCCCGGAAGACAAAGAAACATTCACTCCCTCTTCGGACAGAGAATACCTTCCGGTCAACTCTTTTTCCTTCTCCACTTTTACAATTTCAATCCGTCCGAACCCGTAATTCTGCTCCCCACCGATTGAAATCTCATCGAGCAAATTGCATTTCGCCGATTGATAGGGGGCTTTGATAAATATCCCTTCATCGGATATTTCAATGGCAACATCCGAAGAATTTTCACGGTCAGGAAGCCTCGCCCCTTTCTTGACCCACACACAACCGCTTACCTCGGTATTTTTGATGTTTCCCCTGGCGTTTCTATATCTTTTTTTGATGTATTCGATTTCATGGAGCGATCCTTCCATAGTCGTTCCGGTACCAGAATCTATTTCTGTGGACACCCTGTTGCCTATATACCTGTATTCAAATTGCCCTTCGGTCATCTTCGAGCCGGATCCGGATCCATAAACCAAACCCTCATCGGTAAAAAGGGGGGGATAGATCAGGCCATTTTCGGTTACATAAAAATATGAGAAGCGAAAGTATTTCTTGATCTTCTCTCCGATGCTTCCGTAATCTTTCCCTTCGGGCTCCGGGAATAGATATTCGGTTGCCCGTTTTGTAACCGCCCCCCAGAAGTTTTTGCCGGGCAGGTAGCGCCTCGTATGCGCCACCACCGTACCCCCTCTGGGCAGATATCCTATATGCAGGTGGCCCTGCAACCGATAGGTTAGTTTTATTCCATCCCACTTGCAGCCATCTTCAACCAAAAGGATCACCCCGCTTCTGTTTTGGCATGGTAAAGCGCATAGGTCAAAGTCCGCTCCAGAATCTTTTTGAGAAAAAGCAACTTGTCCAGGTCCCGGGCAATTTCTTGCAAGTTTTCGCAAAACTCGTCAAATTCTTCGCCTAAATTTTTTCCGTTTAAAAGATATTTTTTTATCTCTGCGTCACTCATAAGTTCCCTCAAGCCCACTCGGATTTCGGATAACTTTTTGGACTCAAGCCAGACAAACATGGCATATACCCCGTCTTCAGTCAATACGGCCAGAGCATCCCTGATATTATTTTCGTGTTGTTTTTTTTCTTTTGATTTGCCTTCTTTCCTCATACCCAGCTTCTGCCCATATTGCATACAGTAAAAATCAAGGTTGATCACTGCCCACCACCCCTTTCTCCGCAGTCCTTCTCTACACCCGAGCCAGATTGTTCGGTTACTTTTTCAGTATATGAATCCAACGGTTCCACCTGAATCCGCCCGAAACCCCGTGTTCCCATACCGCCCACACCCAGGATTTCCAGGTAAGGAAAGCATTTTTCGATTGAATTTAATGCCCCATTTGTTTCGTCTTTGTCCCTTGAATTGACTATGATCTTGAAGCCAAGTACCGTTCCGCGGGGTATGGCTTCATAGGTAAAGAGGGCCCCTTTTTCAGCAGCACCGGTTTCGGGATCAATTTTCACCGATGTCCGCACTTCAAGATTGTCATTTACGATACCGGAGAAAAGACGATCCGGGAGGATGGCAATCCTTTCAATGATACCCGAGGGGAGAAATTCAAAATCTATCTCACTTTCGCCTGCTGTTTCGAGCAACAACCAACCCAGATTAAATTTACCAGGTTTTTCTGTCCCATCCCATTTAATGATACATGCCTTATTTCCCGGATCTCCGGGCAGATCATCTGTTTTCCCGTTCATCCAATACTCGCAGAGTCTTCTGGTCGTTATCCATACCGTGCCTTTGATGGATGCCACCGGGAACAATACAATCTCTGCATCATGGAAGCGCACCATGCCCTGTATGTCCGTGTCACCGAAATAACGAATTATCCTCTCCGAAACTTTTTTCTCCTTTTCCTCTGTCATGTTCCCAGGTTCTGCAGCAGCATCTTCTCTCAGGGCTATGGTGGTGTAGGCACGAATAGTTCCCGCCAGGGATGTTCCCGGAATCTTGGGCAAATCCGTTGCCGGTTCACGAACAATCGTATTATCCACCCTGCCCAGCCTGTACCCGCCCGCGCCAATGTGAACCGGGTCAAGGCATAGAGCGTGATACCGACGATACTGATATGATTTCATTTGCTTTTTTACCTCCGTTTTCCTTGATGGTCTGTTGAAACAAATTAATCGTATCCAGCAAAAGATTATTCTGTAGTACACTGAAGATGAAGTTCCGGGTTTCTTCGGAAAGTTTCGGCCATTTTCCTCCAAACGCATCCAGCAAAACTCTTTTTGCATAGATCTGCAGAACATCATCTTTGCTTCGATCTTCAATATTCCGCCACTCCAGTTTTTTAGAACTGATGGCTTCGTTGATGAACTGAATCTGAGACACGGAGAGGTTGTTTTCAAGAATTTCCCACAAATCAATCATCTTGCCGAACTGATAGAAATAACAGGGACGGTTTGATAGAAGCAGATATTCGCCATGCGTGCGTTTCCTATTTTTATAGACCAGCTTGCGGCAATCCCCGCCTCCTTTGATCAGGTCAAAATCAAAATAACCGGGATACAAGGCATAAGATTTTCCTTTTGCCAGGGGTGCCAGTTCATTCAAATAATACATGCTTCGGTCAGGAGAAAGTCTCCCCAGTGGGTAATGACGATGAAACTCATCCTGTTCGCTTATGTCCCACCAAGGGTCCAATAATGTCTGCTTCTGAAAGTTTCTCTCGCGCAAGATTTTTCTTCCCGCCTCGAGCAGAAGATATAAGGGGAATTTTCTATTGGCAACCAGGAGCCCTGCATTCAAGGGAAGTTTGCCGGTAACCATCTTGAATCGTTCATTGAAAAGTTTATCTATCTCTTTCAGAATGTTTGTTGCTTCCTGCGCCGGAACGATAACTTGAAATAGCAGGGGCGTGTTGAGAATCTCGATATGGGGAAAATAATGTTCCTTTTCGACATTTTCAACTTTCGGAACTTTTTTCGGAACTTCTTTAGAATCAAAATTGATGGATTTTTCAGGATTTTCCTCTTCTTCTATGCTCCTTAAATTTCGCTCCTCCAACGCTTTTTCTACTGCTGCCATACCTTTAATTTCCTTACCCTCGGTTTCCGCTTCTCCGGTTTTCTTCATCATTTTAAATTTATGCAGGGATTCAATGGTCAGAAATTGACCATCAGCTACATGTAGAACAAGCAGATTGTCAGGCTCAAGAATTTTAAACCTGAAAATATAAGGTGTATTCTTTTCAAGTTCATTGTTTACTGTTTCTACCTTGAAACTGAGTCGCTGCCAACTTTCTCCGTGTCCCGACATACATCGTTGCAGCACCAGGTCCCAGAACTCTTTCGCCTCTTTCCATATTCTGAAGAGACGCGCCGGGGATGAATTTTGGGTAAACAATGTGGCCAGTATGGTCTCCGGGTTTTTATCGGGGAGCTTCTTGCAGAAATTTCCCCAGGCTTTTTCAAATGTTTTTCCGCCCACGGAAAGATCTTCAAAAAAAGTATTGAAAATCAGGGCTGCATCCTCTATATTACGGTCCTTCGGGACCAAGTATTTCTCTATCAGACACAGAGCAAATTCCTGCAAGTTGCTTTCACGTAATCCTTCTCGTTCTGCTTCTATTTTATTTAATAAATCTTTCATCTTTTTAGTATTCATCTTTTTATTTTTATACCAATCCTCAAATGTCTGAGAATAGATCGTACTTATCGTAGTACCATCGAGCCAATTTCTCAGGCCGAGATTCAAGCCAAGCAGGGCAATCCTGTTATTTTCGTCTGCCACTTCGCTTAACCAGATGGTTCCCGACCTATCTTCTTTCAACCATTTATTTAATCTCCCGCCCCTTCTTTCACCACAAACTGCACATGTCTCCCCGGACCTTTCCTTGGGCCTGATTTTGCAGACAGGGCATATCTCTTTTTCCCCCTCGATATCGCCGGATAGTATAGCGTTTATACCGTTTTTGTTTTGACCAAGCCATTTTCTGTCCCACTTTTTTCCCCTGTCATCGTCCTCAACAAACAGTGCCGGACTCATCTTCGGTATCTTCCGCTTCTCTTCTGCAAGATCAAGGATCCAGCTGATCATGGTCATGCTGCGGCGAGCTTCGCTCAGGGTAAAGAACGGCCATAGCTCATTCTGGCTTTCTTCCAGGATGATATCCCAGCCGACATCCGAACACTCTTCTGCCAACTGTATGGCATCCTTTGCAAGAGAGGGGAAGGTGAAGATAATTCCGTTGATGTCCTGGTAAACTGCATTCCCCACCGGAGAATCGACCTCGAATTCTTCCTTCAATTTATCATGGACTTCATCAATTATTTTTTTGCGTTCCAGTATATCGGCAACCTTGTTTCCTTTATCGATAAAACCCTCCCCGTCCCAGAATATTCCAAAAAGCCGCCATTTCAAATCATCCTCAGCGATTTTCCCGTCCAGGGCAGCCTGGCAGAGAAGGGTCTTGTAGAGGGAAGCGGTGGAGTAGGAATGATCCCACAACGTGACATCGTTGGCCGGAATCCTTGTCTCCCCCAAGGCATGGGAGAACGCTATATGAATATCATCCATTACCTGCTTCCGGAACTCCTGGAGTGACATCTCACCCCCTTCTACATATCTATCAATAATCGAGAAAAGCTTCCGTTCCAAGTATTGTAATCGTGTATCGAGGCAACAAAAATTGATCTTCTCCCTGGCACAGCCAAAGGGGGTGCTGATTACAACGTTGCCCCTGGGCTGCTTTTTGCGAATTATACCCTTGTCATCGGCGGAATCAAGGCGATCACATTGTTGTAACAGTTTTACCAGAAGATTGGTTTCACTTCGACTATGGTGTTCTGTAACAAGTTCATAAATATCTGAACTGACGGTCTCAACACTGGAATCTTTATGCTTTATTTCCAAATCAAATTCAATTCTTTTAAATAAGTCAATCAACTGCCTGTCGAGAAAATCGTCGATACTTTCATGCCGTGCAACACCTTCTTTCCCTTCCACTGACTTCTGCTCCACAAAATCACCGCGGCATTTACCGATATCATGAAGAAGAGCACCGATCTCTCCTAGCAAAATCGGTTCCCGTTTCTCCTTTATTTTTTGGCGTATAGTTCCTGCACTATCACTTGTTATCTGGGCCACCTCCCCCTGCTCCGTTCTGGTCGTCATACAAAACCCTGAAATGCTCTTTGAAATTATCCGGAATAACCTCGATTTGACCATCTTGCAACCTGTTAACTACCCCATAACCTGAAGATTTCTTGGCCGAAAAACCATAGGTATAAAACATAAGTTTGAGGGATTCAGCCAGCAGGGCAAGATCTTCCCCTACCTCGTCACTGGTATAATTTGCACCCTTCGGGTAGGGGAAATAAAAAAGGTGCAACTCGGCTTCTGCACCGCCCCCTACCTTCTCAAACATAATAGGGCCCCGGCCCCGGAGTGGAGTTCTCGTTTTTCTGCTTAGCGGCGTAATAACACCCTCAGGTTTCTGATCATGATCAAAAAAAGTGGGGAAAAAATGAAGCCTTCCACGATTATTCTCTGTACCGAAGAGACGATCTATAATTTCTTTTTTGTTGTTTTCTGCCTTAACCTTTTCTGCAGCATATCGAAGATGGCCTTTCCAGGTAGTGGGCTTTACCATGGGAAATCCGGTGAGCTTGTCCCTGACAATGGGATTTTCATGGAATTTATCTTTTTTAACGTAAAATATACGGTCATCCCTGCTGATATATGGCTTTTTCAGAGTGAACTTTATTATTCTGATATGAACCGAGTTCCGGGGAAAAGAAGAGTGTTTTTTATCAAATTGAGGGTAAAATCTTCCGGATTGCACCTGTTTCCCGCCGGGTTGGTTAAAATTGTTTTTCAGCGGTTTGATAAACTGATCTTGGATCCATTTTTCTATCCATTGCTTATCAGACCGGTTTTTCCTCCTTTTGCCTTTCTCCTTCTCTTTTTCTTCTCTCTTCCAATCATTGCAAGATTTGATGTTTTTTATTGAATTAAGGCAATTATCATATACATGGGTCATATCAGATGATTCCCCTTTCAATTATTTCCCTCCCCGTTTCTTTGGAAATCGGATTTATCTCTTTAATGTCAAATCCCTTTTCGTGGGCAACCAAATACGCTGAAAGCCAATTTGAAATACAGTTTTTTATTTCTTCACACACTTCTTCCTCTCCCTTTTCAAAAAAACCAAAAACCCTGAACTCCATACTTTCATCCTCGTCATTTTGATAACCGTGAGATACAAATATTCGAGAACCTCTACCGCCTTTTCCGACCAAATCATAGTGGTTATTGTGATGATTTTTTACAACTGGGCGTATAGCATCCCTTACATGAAAACCTATAGGCAGCATGTGGCAGTTATTCCATACTTCTTTCATTTCAGCGTAATTTTTATCATCTATGAGGGGAAAAGCTTTCTCCTTCAGAAGATCTTCTACCGCTGCTGTAAAACTGATTTTGAACTTCCAGATAACAAAATTCTCCAGGCTATAGACTGATTGGCCATTTCTTCCACTGTTCTTAACATTGGTTTTACCTTTAACACGGGAACAATCAAGATTTTCAAAACTGTTATTAACAATCCTGATTACCCCATTGCCTTGAGAAATACGCCCTCCCAGGGCACCATATTCTGCAATAAATTTCAAAGTACATTTCAATCGGCACCATTCGACAGGAGATACTTCTTTCAACGGAATAAAATTTAATGTTATGTGCCGTTTGTTCTTTGTTGCAATACCGCTGAAAGGCCTTTTTTGTTTTTTTCCCCTTTTTTTTCTTTGCGAATATACGTTTATACCATCAATGTATTCTATATCTTCTTCCCGAGTATTTATCTCAAGTTTAAACTTGCGTCCCCAACCCGTACATCCAAAAAGTTCACATACGTCACAGCGATTTTTGTCTTTACAATTGCCGCTAGTAGGATCGCAAACATTCCCACCGAAACTTCTCACAAGGATTTCGTACCACCAGCGCAGACTACCGATAATTCCTGTTTCCCTCAAGTTTTCACCACTTCCCTTTGAATTGCCGGTCCATAAGGGTGTCAAAGTCTCAATTTTTACTGTATGCATATACCAATACCCCCATCAACATACTATATCTTGGGTTCCATATCCCACAACGACCAATCTTTTGGTACTTCGGACTGTTTATCTTTTCCTTCAGCAGCCATGCACCCGACCAACATTCTGCAGAATTTTAGAAACCAATTATAAAGCATGGGTTTATCAAACTTTATATACGTCATATTATAGGATATATAGCAAGATATTTCAAATTATTGGTTATATTATCAAAATATGAACAGTTTTATCCGCCCTGGTTAGAGTGTTGCAACCACTTTCGACAGGAATTTCCCACGGTACTTCGGACCAATACTTTTTCTTCATTGAGCCGAATCGCCTGAATCGAGCCATAGCCGTGGATACACATCTAACCCCTAGAAGATACGATACCCCTAACCTGCTTCAATGGAGCCACGGCCTTTCAGCCGTGGATACGGGTGGCCTCCACATAGCGTTCCGCTTTGTGCTCGTCGCTTCAATGGAGCCACGGCCTTTCAGCCGTGGATACGGTGTTGCGGTGGGAGTTGGCCGCGGGGCAGCGGGTATGCTTCAATGGAGCCACGGCCTTTCAGCCGTGGATACACTGCTCGGTCAGGTAGAGCGACTGCTCTACGATTAGCTTCAATGGAGCCACGGCCTTTCAGCCGTGGATACGATCCTCCAACACAGCGACCTCAACAATGCCCCTCCTTGCTTCAATGGAGCCACGGCCTTTCAGCCGTGGATACGCCGTGTGGCCGGTGTCAGAAAGGTTGGAGTAGATAGCTTCAATGGAGCCACGGCCTTTCAGCCGTGGATACACGGGAATCGGGGCTGCTGATCGGCGGTATTTCATCGCTTCAATGGAGCCACGGCCTTTCAGCCGTGGATACACCTTCATCGACGTTAAACGGCATTTCGTCTTTTCCGCTTCAATGGAGCCACGGCCTTTCAGCCGTGGATACCAACCCCCTGCGTGGCAGATGTGGCATGAGTGCCATGCTTCAATGGAGCCACGGCCTTTCAGCCGTGGATACGGGGGCAAAGGTTTTATGTGTATTCAGTGCCTCGTTCGGCTTCAATGGAGCCACGGCCTTTCAGCCGTGGATACACTGCTCGGTCAGGTAGAGTTCGCCCTCCAACCGTTCGCTTCAATGGAGCCACGGCCTTTCAGCCGTGGATACACGAAAAGGCGCTTCCGACCGTCTATCTTACAACGCCTTCAATGGAGCCACGGCCTTTCAGCCGTGGATACCTAACGACGAGGTTATCGCCT